>CAYRDH010000008.1:0-11273 GCA_964423025.1 uncultured Candidatus Saccharibacteria bacterium
AGTGCAGTAAGAAACTCTATTCCACCATATACCATCATCCCATTCACTAGGAAAATACCAACCTCCCTTAAAGACTTTCATCAGCTCTCTCATGTTCTGGTATCCCGCAGTATTTCTGTATCTCATTAATGCCCAAGCACCTATCTTTATACTTGCTTCTACATTGTTAAGAAGATCATCCTCTGTGTATGAATGTCCTTCTGGAATTCCAACCTGTTGGTTATATTCTCCCAAATGAAATCTTGGGACAACCTGAAACCATCCCCTAGCTCCTGATCTAGGATTAGTTTCTGTATTTGTTCCTCCATTACTCTCTGTCATTACTATGGAGATGAAGGCCGCAAGATATTCTTTTGGAGATAACCCTAATACCTCAGGATATGGTTCTCCTGCATATCTTCTTGCTTCTCTGTACAGATAAGTCTTTGCTTGTTCTAAATTTGTATTTGGCCAAAAGGCTACAGCTTTGTTCCATACCTCATTTAGTGAGGCCTCTATACTTCCAGCTTCAGCTGCCTCAACCTTTGCTTCTGGAGCTTTCCCAGAATGCATAACTTGAACAGTCCTCTGGTATCTGTCATAACCATCACTAAGAAAACTCCCTGCAGCGACAGCTCTGTTCTCTTTTACATGGTTTACAAGATCCTCTCCTCCGTAGTATTGGGCAAGGGTAAGCTCTATTGCGTTCCCTCCACTTTTTAAATCTACGTTCGAAAGGGCATTGTAAACAAGGTAGTTCATACCTATCTGTATGTTAAAAATGCCGTTAATTTCGCTTGTGGTGTAATTGTAATTATCTTTAAGTTCCGATCTTACTGTATCTAATGCTTGAGTAACATAAAATTGCATAGGTCCAACTCTCTCTCTCACAGTATTTGGTGGTTGGTTAGTATTTATATTCTCCCAACTACCAAGGTTTGCGGAGATTATGGAGGAGGTTAGCAATTTAAGGGCGTTAGGATTTATTCCAAGGGCTTGTCCCATCTTTTCACTGTTTGTATGTATCTCTGTAATATATCTTTCAAATTCTGGATTTGTTTTAAATCTTTCGTAATCAAAGTTGTTATCTGCGTTAAGATAATTTGCTTCAATTTGTTCAAATTCATCGTTAAATTTCTTCTTGTTTTCTGTAAGGGAGGTCTGTTGTTCTGCAGAGAATATCTCATCTCCATTACATGCTGTTAAGGCAGCAGCTCCTGCGGCAATAAGTGCTAGTTTGAGAAAGCCTCTTCGGCTCATTCTTTTATCTAGGGGATTGGTTACCGCTTCAGAAACCTCTCCCTGATTACCACTTATGGCTTCTTGGTTACTATTTGCAATAGTGTCTGAACCTGTTTCTTGTATTGGGGAAGTATAAATCTCTTCGGGCATGTTTTGTTATTCAAAAGTGAATAAGAAATTATACAACATTCAGTTTGGGTCAGGTAAAAATCTATGGTTGTGGTGTAGGGGAGGGGCTAGCCAGTCGTTCCGAAACCGCCTCTGTCAGGATTGCCGAGTTTATCAACTTCTTCTACATCAACATTTGCTACTGGTAAGATTAACATCTGACAACAACGGGTTCCTCTTTCAATTTTAACTTTTTCTTTTGTGTAATTGAGAGCTGGGAACATATATTCATCATTATCTCCACAGAAGTCATGATCACCAACACCTATACCATTTACACAGGTTATGCCAAGTTTGAAAGTAGAGCTTCTGTTTGCAAGTAAAACGAAATAACCTTTTGGGATTTCTAATGCAATATTAAGGGGAATAAGTTTAACCTCTCCAGGTTCTATCTCTGTAGTCTCTCTAGCGTAAAGATCCAGTGCAACAGCACCTTTGCTTTTGTATTCTGGTAGTGGTAATTCTTTGTCGAATCTTTTAATCTTGATTTCCATCTTGGACATTGTAACATCTCTGGAAGCTGTTGTTTATTCTGGCTTCTTTTTGCTTATGGATATAGCATTCCCTTCAATTAGTGCTCTTGTGATTTTTTCCAAAACAGTAGATATGTCTCTCTGGTATTGGCTTTGAGAGAGTCCCATTTTCTCTGCTGCTGTTTGCTGGTCAAGGTCTTCTATGTACCTAAGTCTTAGGGTCTCTAGTTCCTCATCTGTTATTTTAGTCTCCATTAAGCTAGATAGGGGAACCCCTCTTGGTTTAAAGTAGATTTCGTCAAAATCAAATCTAACTCTTCTTCTATTTCTCCTTCTCATCTCGATCCTTCTTTTATTTTATTTAAGCACAGTAGGCTCCTCTTAAAGGAGTTCCACATTCAGGACACTTCTTTTCAGTACAAGGAAGGCCTCTTGTTTGTGCCTCTTTGTGTCCACAATTAGGACAAACACACTCTTTTGTGTCGTTTGCTCTTCTGTTAATAGGGCGGCCAGCTCTTCTTCCTAAACCTCTGAAGAAGCCTCTTACTGGGCCTTGTCCTAATGGACCTGTTCCATCTATGTTAGGCATAATAATATTTTTAATAATTTATTTTGGGTTATCACCCATAACTAATTATAGTACAACACTCGATATGGGTCAATACCCAATACGTGAGATGCTTAGTGATTACATTTGGGGCTTAAGTTGAGGGAGATTACAGTTCAACCATCTTCCACATAGCAGAGAGATTCCTGTCAAATTCGTCGTAATATGCTGATGCTAATTCAATTGTTAAACTATTGTATCCATTTTCTCCGGCCCAGATATCAAAGGAGCCAGTGATATCATAGGAAAAAGCATCATGATTAGTTGGTGCTACGTATCCATAACCAGAAAGTTGTGAATATATCCCCCCATATTCCTGTGCTAATGCAGTAGTAGATGGAATTACATACCCTGCAGCAGAATGGTAAGCAATTGTTAGGTAAGGATACTGACTGTTTATTAGATTCCTAATTGCTTGACTCTCTGGTTCAGAGAAAGGTTCTGATCCTCCACCATTCTCGTAAAAAGTCTCTTTGAAATAAGTGCCACTTACCCAATCTGAAGCGGCAAAATTTCTGTTTAGATCTACACCATTACTATTAAACCTTGAAGCATTTACAACACCATCTGGATTCAGAGTTGGAACAACAATAACGGTTTTATCTGCAGGTATTCTGGCATAATTCTTTTCTAATTCCCCTAACCATTTATTTAATATGTTCCTACTATTTACCTCTGAACCATGTATTGCGCCGTAAAAAAGAATTTTCTTACTTCCTGTCCCATAGTAGTAGGCATAAATGCCTCTACCTTCGACAGAAGTTCCTACACCGGCAACCCTCGCGCAAGAGGTTTTAAAGTTGTAGGTATATGTTTTAGTTGATATTAGGCCTGTTATCCCAATGATTCCGTCTGTTACGGCGAGAGTATTATTCTTACACGCTTCTAAATTAGATGTTGGGTTTATGAGGACTTTATTTCCTGTAATGCTGAAAGAATAATTTGTTTGGGAATTAAGCTTAATATATTTCTTAATATCTTGTGATCTAAGCGTTTGTGTAAATGTAAGGAGAATATTCTGAGTTGCAGGAAAGCCAGTGCTCTCTATGTTAGAGGAATAAATTCTAGGACCGTCAGAGATGCTAAATTTAAGGACATATTCTTCCTGTAGAGTGCTGTCGTCTGTAGCTAGGAGATTATTAATATGTAGGGAATAGGAATAGTTTTGTTTGAAGGATTCTTGGGGGAGAATTTTTATACTTTTTTCTGCAAATTCCACTTCTACTTCTATCTCGTTTTCTTTACTATCTTTTATTACCACAACTCCCTCTGGTTTAATCTCTTTGTTTACCTCAATATTTATCTCTGAGATATTGGGAGTGGTAACTATCTGGTTGTTATCTATGCTTGAAGAAGTAATTTTTATGGCACTGAGAGTTTCTATTTGGACAGGGTCAAAGACTTGAATATATTCGTCTTCGTGAGTTGCTACAAGTCGCAGCCAATATTTTTGGTCATACTCTAATTCTAGAGAGGAGATGTCGCAGAGGATTTTAAGATCTTGCTTCAGGCAATCTATCTCTCGGTCGTCAACTATGAGAGTGTAATCTAGGAATTCATTTTCAGAATCTAATTCATATTCCAATACCTCTGTGATATTAACTCTGTCTTCTGTTTCCATTCCCTTTACCAATGGGTAGGCGTTTGCAACAAGAGGAAGTTCCTTTTTAAAAAGAGAGAGACCTGTTTTGCCTAAGAAGGAAATTTCTAGGTCATAAGTTTCTTTCTCTTTAAGAAGGGAGAGTGGTTTTGTACAGAGAGTTTTTGCTCTTACATCATATTTGTCAAAAAGGGTAGTTTTGTTTTTAAAAGATATCTCTATTGGGAATTGAGTATTCACAGTGTAGCTTGCTGGTAGAAGGAAGTTGCCATCTATACAGAATTCTTCGGAATTTCCAATGGAAGAATCTGAGGCCATGACATCCTTACTTGCAATTACGGATATTGTTATTACAGATCCCAGTATTAGGATGATTGGTAGGGATATTAGAGCAATAACTATATGTTTCTTCTTTAACTTTTTAAGCTTCTTTGGTTTCTTCACAGATTCTATATTGTATAGAGAAGGTTATAACTTGTTAAGGTTAAACAGAGCTCTATTAATTCTTATTTTTCTACATAAGAAAGGATTTCTTCTCCAATCTCTTCATTGAACCCACTGTAAGCTTTCTCTGGCGTGAATATTAGTGGGAAGTAGCTGTATGCGGAACTTACCCCTTCACTTGTTTCAAACTTTGCTTTGTATTCTGCAACCTTTGTATTATATTCCTCATCTGTGATGAGATAGAGAGTGTAATCTATATTATTTTCTTCAAAATATTCTTCTGCCTGAACGCACATAGTTCCTGTACCATTACTAAACAAGACAATATCTTTATCTCTTACGGGTGAGTGTGCCTCTGTGTCTGGTGTGGTACTGGTTGAATTTAAGAAGGGTAGATCATCTACGGCACAAGGGTTATTTACATCTACTTCTTCAGTAAGTTCAAAGTCAGGTTGCATAGTAGATGGTGTGTAAGGGTTGTTATGGTTTTGTGGTATTTGCCAGTAAGGTAGTGTCATATCTGTTGTCATAATTTCATCTAGACCAACCCATTCGATGTTATAGGTGTCCCAGTAATTCGTCCACATATTTAACCATCTCTCTTTAATACCTCCGATCCTTGTGTGGCTAAGAGGGGTGACTTTGTTATTATTTGCAGCTGCAGAGAGTTCAACCATCATGTCTTCTGGGGAACCACCTCGGACCCAATAACTATAATCACACAGACTTCCATACTTGAATCTAATTGAAGGTATGTTGGATACAGATAATACCTTCACATCATATTCTTCAGGTTGGTAAACAAAGGCTTCTGTTTCTGTTGTTCCTCTTGCAACTATGTATGGAACCCCGAGAGCCTCTGCAGCCTTTGCGGTATTTTCATCCGAAGCTTGGTATTTAGAACTTAATATTCTAATGGGTTCTCCTGTGCAAGCTTCTATCCTGTCCTTGGTATCTTTAAGAGCATTATATTGGTCTTCATAAGACATATCCCAGAGAGGATCCTTAGTATAAGCTCCCATGATTTCAATATTGTCATACTCTAATAGTTTCTTAACCTCCTCACAATTCTCTTCTACGAAATCTGGACCTGTGTAAAATACTCCTGTTATATCTCTCTTATACATCTCGTTAACAAAGTTGCTCAATCCAACCATGTCGGTATATTCAATGAGTATCATCATCCCCTTGGGTGTACCAGTTTGTTCCTGTTGAGTTTCTCCAGAGGACTCTGGAGTAGTAGGGCAAGCAAATTCCCTAACAAGGTAGAATTCTGCAGCGAGAATAAACAAAAAGCAGAAAAGGAATTTATAAAAAGTGGGCAGATTTTTCTTCATACTAAATATATTAATAAATTAATTATTTTTTATTTAAATTTCTACCAAATCTAAAATCTTTCCAACCAGAGCTTTTTTGGATGGTTTTAGGTTATACATTACATGTGTACCGTTTTTCTTACCTTCAATATACCCCATATCTGTTAGGACTTTAAGGTGGTGGGAGACAAGGTTGTTTTTTAATCTGGTTTTTTCAACAATTTTACATGCACAGGTCTCTTCTTCGTAGAGAATATTTAATATTTTTATTCTAACTTTGGCAAGTAATTTCTTGAGATTTTCTGCTTTTAGAGTTTCTTTTTTGTTCATAGGTGTTTCAATCCCTGTTGAAATATAGTTCCAATTTTGTTATATGTCAAGGGTAGCAGTTACAAAATAATTTGCTCTCTTACTAATAAATACTTTCTGGTATAATGACAAGATTATGGCAAAAAAATATCTGACTAAAGCACTTACAATATTAACTTTCCTCTTCATTTTGCTTGTTCCTTTTGGTTCGGCATATGCACAAGGGGATACAGTCGTAGATAACGACAAGATTAATATATATTTCTTCTGGGGTGAGGGTTGTCCTCACTGTGAAAAAGAGAAAGCTTTTCTTAAAACTTTTCAAGAGGAAAATCCAGATGTTGTTGTTAGAGATTATGAAGTTTGGGGAAGCAGAGAGAATCTGAATCTTATGATGGAATTTGCTAAGGAATTAGATGTGGATGTCAGAGGAGTGCCGTTTACGGTTATTGGTGAACATTATGTTATTGGTTGGGTATCAGATGACTATTCAGGAGGTAAGATTGAGGAGGCAGTCGAATGTGGTCGTTCAGAATCCTGTCCAGATATTGGTGCTGAAATTCTAAATGAGGAAGATCCTGAAGTTAAGGGTGAAGAGGATGTCCAAGAAGAGAGTGAAGAGAAGAAAGAGGTTGTAGGGATTCCTGAGAAAATGGATCTTCCAATAATTGGGGAGATAGAGACAAAAGATTTTTCCCTTCCAGTGCTGACAGTTGTTTTAGGTGTTTTAGATGGATTTAATCCTTGTGCTATGTGGACATTGGTATTCTTAATTAGTCTGTTGTTAGGACTAAAGGATAGGAAGAGGATGTGGATTCTAGGAATAGTCTTTATAGCTACCTCCGCCTTTGTTTACTTCTTATTCATGGCAGCTTGGCTAAACTTCATACTATTTATAGGTATGGTGACATGGGTAAGGGCAATTATTGGTTTAATAGCACTTGGAGGAGGGATATATAATCTTCGTGAATACGTTGTTAACAAGGATGCTAATTGTAAAGTAACAAACAAAGAGAAAAGGCAGAAGGTTTTCCAGAAATTAAAGGATATTACGCACAAAGAGAGTTTCCTTCTAGCAATTGGTGGAATTATTTTACTAGCCTTTGCAGTGAATCTTGTAGAGGCTGTATGTTCTGCTGGCTTGCCTGCAGTCTATACCCAGATCCTTTCTCTAAATGACTTAAGCAAGACGGAGTATTACCTATACATTCTTTTGTATATATTCTTCTTTATGGTAGATGATCTAATAATATTCTTTGTTGCTATGAAGACCCTACATATGACAGGAGCTTCAAAGAAATATAGTAGGTGGTCTAATCTAATTGGGGGAATATTAATGGCTGTAATTGGTCTCCTCCTGATATTTAAACCAGAATTATTAATGTTTGGTTAGGCAATTAAATAAATTGAGTAGATTAACCAAATGGACAAAAAAGTAACAGTTTATTCATCTCCAGATTGTGCTTATTGCTATACCGTTAAGGGTTACCTTGAAAAGAACGGCATAGAGTATGAGGAAATAAATATCTATGAAGATGAGCAAGCTTACGAGAGAATGGTTGCATTCTCCAATCAGAAGAATGTCCCTGTAACGGTAATAGGAGAGGAAATTATAGTGGGTTGGGACAAGGAGAAATTTAAAGAAGTTTTAGGAATCTAAGTATGAGGGATTTAATAATCATAGGTGGTGGTCCAGCAGGTTGTACAGCTGGCATATATTCTGCAAGAAAGAAGCTAGACACATTATTAATTGCAAAAGATTTTACAGGGCAGATAGGTCATTCTGCTTGGGTAGAGAATTATCCTGGATTTGAAAGAGTAAAAGGTTTGGATTTGGCAAAGAGTTTTAAATCTCATTTAGAAAGTTTTGACATAGAGGTTAATGAATTTGAAGAGGTTAAGGAAATTAGAGAGTATGAGGGATCATTTACAGTTATAACAGATGAAGCTGAGTATAATGCCCGCTCGATCATAATCTGTTCTGGAGCAAAGACTAAGAAATTAGGAATTCCTAATGAGGAGAAATTTCTTGGAAAGGGTATTTCTTACTGTGTAACTTGTGATGAGTCTTCTTTTGAAGGAAAGGATGTTGTTGTAGTTGGCGGTGGTAATGCTGGTGTTGAAGCTGCTATAGAACTTACTCGTTTTGCAAAGAAGGTCCATCTTTTAGAATGTGAAGAGAAATTAAGTGCAGATGAGGTTCTTATTGAGAGACTGAAGAAAGAGGGTGGTAATATTATTACAGCTTGTGAGATAACGGAGTTTAAGGGGGAGGAAGAGCTTGAAGAAGTGATATATATGAAGGAGGGGCAGGAGGAGTCTCTTGAAGTAGATGGCTGTTTTATTGAGATAGGTAGTAAACCAGACACAGATTTTGTAAAAGGGTTTGTTGACTTAAATGATAAAGGAGAGGTTATTGTAGATCCAAAGACTTTTGAAACAAGTGTTAAAGGAATATTTGCTGCAGGAGATGTTGTAGATTTCAAAGACAAACAAGTAGTTATTGCAACAGGACAGGGTGCTACAGCAGCGCTATCTGCCTACAGATATTTAAAGAGTTAGTCTATTTATCCCAAAGGTATGGCCAGAGGAAGGCATCTAGAATCCCCGTATGGATGAAGAATAATGTCATCCCAACTACAGAGCTCCAGTAAAGGGCTTCTGTCGGTCTAGGAGAAATCTTTATGAGTAGGAATAGTATCGCTAAGGATGAAAGCCCTACAAGTATGAGAGAAGCTCTTATGAGGACCCAGATAAGGGTTGAAGGACTAGCAACCATCTGATTAATCAGGGGTATCCAAACAGCAGAGCATACTAACAATATTGCATACAGAATTATAAAAATATTCATGTTTAACGAGAATGGTAGAGTTAATTCTTTGTTATTCATATTCATAAATATAAACACAGTCGCAATCAAATATGCCGTTGCACTTACTATCATAGATGCAGTATATACACCTCTAATTCTCTCTGGTGTCCCTCCCCATAAAGCATCTGCTCCTTCTCCGGCACGTAGACCTAGCACATAACTAAGGAGTACAAGTGAGCCTAATATAGTTGTAACAACAAGAAATATCTTTTGAGTTGTGTTTAAATCCATAATAAAATTTTAATAGTTTATATTGATTTATATTAACATAAACACTTCTTTCATATATACTAAATACTGTTTTGTAATAAGAAATATGGCATATATAGAAATAAAAGACCTAAAAAGAGAATATGTAATGAGTAAGGATGTCTCGGTTAATGCTCTGAGGGGAGTGTCCTTTGACATAGAGAAGGGAGAGTTCCTTTCTGTAGTAGGAAGTTCTGGTTCTGGTAAGTCTACACTTCTTAATATATTAGGGGGATTAGATTGGGAATATGAGGGTAATATAATTGTAGATGGTAAAGATATAAAGGAATATGATCATAATTTTTACAGAAGATATGTAGTTGGAACAATATTCCAGCAATTCCATTTAATTCCCTCTTTAAATGTCGAAGAGAACATATTACTGCCCTACAAATTTTCTAAAAGAAAAGGAGAGAATATTAACCAAAGACTAGAATATATTCTAAAGATGATAGGACTAGAAGACAGAAGGAAACATCTTCCTAAAGAACTGTCTGGAGGCCAAGCTCAGAGAGTTGCTATTGGGAGAGCCTTGATAGATTCTCCTAAAATTGTTCTTGCAGATGAACCAACCGGGAACCTGGATAGTAAAACCGGAGATTCAATTGTCACTCTTCTGGAAGAGCTAAATAAAGAGGAGGAAGTGACAGTTATATTAGTAACCCATGACAGGAAGATTGCAGAGAAGACGAAGAGGATTATTACTTTAGTGGATGGTAGGAATGTTTAAATATGCATTAGATTTAGTAACAAGAAGGAAGTTAAGGACTATGCTTACAAGCCTTGGGATCACCATTGCTGTAATGCTTATGACCTTTATTCTTTTTGGAATGACAGATTTACAAAGAGCAATCCTTACCCAATTTAGTTCTGTTTTTAAACCCACGGACCTCTACGTCTCTTCTCAAGAGATGAGAGGATTTGGTTCATCTTTATCTGCACCTACAAAAGAAGCTCAGGAACAGGAAGAAGAGGTAATAGTGGATGACGGCATAAAAGACGAGATAGAAGAGATAGATGGTGTTGTTGATGTTTATCCTATGTTCTTCTTGTCAGGTTTTGAAGTTTATCTTGGGGGAGATGATGTCCCATACCCAAGCTCCTTTATACAGGCAATGGATCTCCCAGGGGATGATGAGATGTATGGTTATTTTATAGGAGATGAGGTTGTTCTTGAAGATACAGGGATTTTTATTAGTGATTTCGTTCCCTCTTATTTTGAAATATCTAATGAAGAGATTTTAGGAAAGAAAATCATTCTTAAGAGTTCTCCAACTACCTCATTTGTCCCTGCCTCTAACAGGAATAGGATAGATAGAGAGTATGAATTTATAGTTCAAGGTATTGTAGATACCTCAGGAGATTCTTTCTGGATAAATACCTCTAGAGCTTTAGATATTCTTGTTGAAACAGGAGGCTTTGAAGACAAGGATGAATATACAGAACTTGTTGGCTATTCCCAGTTACTTGTTAGTACAGAGGAAGATAAGACTGCAGAGGTTGAGGAATATATGGTGGAGGAATTAGGAGTTAATGTTATTTCTACAAAGACTATCATTGATTTCATATCTACGCTTACCAGTGGGCTGACAATAGCGCTTGTTATATTCGGTTCCATATCGGCACTAGTAGCATCTATAGGGATAATAAACACCATGATCATGAGTATCTATGAACAGACTAAGGAGATAGGGATTATTAAGGCAATAGGTGCTTCTAATAGGCAGGTTTTAATAATCTTCTTAATTCAATCAGGACTAATTGGCCTGATAGGTGGGGTGGTTGGCTTGGCTGTCACTTTTGGCTTAATGCAATTGGCAGATCCCTTCCTAGTGGACTTACTTCAGGAACAAGGTTTTACAGCTATAGAGAAATTCTTCTTCTTCCAACCTGTTAACGCTATCTATATAACTCTAGGAAGTATATTAGTAGGTATATTGGCAGGGATATATCCTGCAATGAAGGCTGCAAGGTTAGATCCTGTTAAGGCACTGCGTTACGAGTAATCTTACTC
>CAYRDH010000008.1:11373-23604 GCA_964423025.1 uncultured Candidatus Saccharibacteria bacterium
ACTATAGATAAAGAGAGTATGTGGGTGTCTTGGATTATTGCAAACCTTAGGTGTAGGGCAAATAGAAAAACAAGAAAACTTACTGAAAGAATAATGAAACAAGTGAGGACATAGAATTTATTCATGAATAGGAAGGTATGACTAATGGTATCTTCTTTTCCAGAGAATTTCCTTGGATGATTCTTTTTTATTTGTACTGACTTAGCAACTAGACAAGTGAATGCAGTAAGCAGGATAAAGGTTGAGAATAGGGTTAAGATTTTCATTAATTGTAAACGGGTCTGAAAATTAAGTTTCTATTTTATATAGTTCATCTCTCTCATCTTCTCTAGACCTTTTTCAAAGACAACCTGCATAAAAGGTTCGTTGGAAAGGTCAACCATTTTTTCTAAGGGTATCCAGTCAATATCACTATTCTCATCCTCTTGTATCCTAATTGGTTCTTTTTCATCTGCTTCGAGTAAATAAGCAACGTTTAAGTGGACATGGGCTGGAACATACTTGCCCTTCCTAGGATGTCCTATGACTGGCAGAGTATCTATAATGAAAATATCTTCGGTTATTGGAGTTACATTCTTTAATCCCGTCTCTTCCTTTGTCTCTTTAAGCGCTACATGGAGCAAGTCTTCGTCCCCATCTGCATGTCCTCCTACCCAAGACCAGGAGTTATATATATTGTGGAATATCATAATAACCTTTGTTCTCTCTTTGTTTAAAACAAAAGCAGAGGATGTAAGATGGCCGTATTCGTTCTCTCTTTCTAAGTAGTTGTCAAAAGAATCTAAGTATCTAAGAAAAGTTTCCTTGTCTTTTTCCTCCTGGGTGTTGTAGGGGATGTACTTCTCTATTTGGTCTCTAAGTTTCATTATAAAAATTCTAACATGTGTGTAAAGCAAATTAAACTGTAATATAATTAAACATATGACTACATTCAAACATAATGGTGCAGATATACATTACACTGTAAAAGGAGAAGGAGAACCAATTGTTCTAATCCATGGATTTGGTTTAGATAGTAGGATTTGGAACAAGCAGGTGGAGGAGTTATTCAAGAAGAAAGCGAGTCAATTTCTTAGGGCATATGCATTTCTTGGACAAGTTATTACATTCTCTGATGTTGAATTAGAGAAATTTTATGCATATCTAAGATTATTAAGGAATGCACTACCTAAAACACCAGAGGAGAGATTCCAATTGAATGATGAAGTAGCCCTTGAATATTACAAATTAAGTAAAAAAGGTATTGTAAATGTACAGTGGGAGAATGAAGGAGTTGGTACAATACCAGCATCCTTAAAAGATTCAGGAGGAGACAGTTATAATAAAGAAGATGAGAAAGCTCCCCTCTCAGAGATTATTAAGAGTATAAATGAAAGATTGGGAGAAAACTTAACAGAAGCCGATAAACTTCTTATTGAACAAGTTGAAATGGATATGATAGATGACAGTATGTTGCAAAAACAGGCGGTGAATAATGAGATTGGAAACTTTAAATATGGTTTTGAGGATGTGTTAATGGATAAATTCATAGACAGAATGGAACAGAACGAAGATTTCTTCCAGAAATTTTTAAAGAATGATGAGTTTAAGAATCTCATTAGTGAATATCTGCTAAAAAGAGTATACAAGAAGTTAAGTAAATCAGTCTCAATAAAAGATCTCCTTAAAGAGGGTGAGAGTCAGAATTTGGAGTTTAAGTCTTCTATAAGGTGGGATGTAAAGAATAATGTTGAGAATAAAAGTCTAGAGAAGGTAATTATCAAAACAATAGCAGGGTTCATGAACTCAGAAGGAGGACAATTGGTTATAGGTGTAGAAGATGATGGGAATGTATTAGGACTGGAAAATGATTATAAATCTTTAGGGAATGCTGATAGAGATAAGTTTGAGTTACATTTGAATCAACTGTTGATGAGTAAGATTGGAAAGGAGTTTGTACAGTTTACTAGGATAACCTTTGAGAAGATAGAAGGAAAAGATGTATGTCTTGTTACAGTAAGACCTGCAAGTAAACCTGCATATTTGAAATATGGAGATAGGGAAGAGTTTTATGCGAGGACGGGGAATGCTACTAACGTCTTTACTCTCAGCGAGGCTACTGAGTATATCAAGACACGATGGGATTAGGGGAGATTAGTCTTGCAATGCTGGCTATTTTGCAATCTCTGCTACTCCAGGATATATTATTAACAACAAACATATGTTTGAAGTTTTGGTTGTTGTCTTGCTTGTGGTTATGAATATCACTCTCTATGAGATAGCGAAGGCAGTTAAAGATAGGAGGGAAGGTTTAGGCTTGTGAGGAAACCAGATTTTAAATACGAGTACAAACTACAAGTTAAGTAGATAGAGTATGTCGTTAACCTAACGAAGGGGGATTGTTACTAATCTTTTTAATGTAGGCTCTATTATCTATATCCCAAGATAAACCTTCTTTATTAATTCTTTGGCATACTCTAATTCTTCATCATTACTAACAAATACAACTGTATTCCCAGTACCCAAATGGCCCTTGTCCTTAACATCCTCAACATTAGATCTGGGGTTCTCAATATCTTCGTAATCCATTGATAGGTAGATACCTAATTTGTCTTTATTGATAACAATACAGACTAAATTTTTAATAGTTTTGTATGCCCAATAATTCTTTAATTCTTTTTTTTGGATGTCATCTCCTAGATTGAGGATGTATTCATCCAGTTCTTCTGTATAACTAACTATCTTCTTATTTGCAGTTTTTAATTTGTATTCAATCCGGTGATGGATATACTCATCTCCAGATGTATGCGAACTCTTTGGCTTTTCTGTTACCGCCGATGCTAACTGAACCATTAGGAAGTCATCCTCGAAGAGAGTGTATCTTATGAGTTCAATGTTCCTGTTTATTTGCTTAATAGCATTGTCATCATATTTGTTAAAATCTGTTGCGATACAGAGTAGTCTCGGATTATCCCAATCAATGTCAACCTTTGTGCCAAGCTTCTCTCTACAAAGAATGTCGAAATCTGCCTTGTGCTCCATGAACCAATCCAAGTAGAAAAGACCCTGATTAATTACATTGGAATTGGAATCTAGTTTGTATTCAATAATTACAGGGCAATCGTTTTCATCAAGTCCAAGAGTGTCAACTCTCCCATTGTCAATTATAAATTCTGAGGCAAGGAACCTAATACCGAACAACTCTTCCAAATTTTTCTCCACGATATCCTGTATTTGTTTTTCTAAGCGAAGACCCTTGGGTTTTATTTGTGTGCTTTTATTTGTTGAAGATATATTGAAGAGTTTGATCTCTGACATTGTTAGCCTTTGTTAATTTATATTGTTATGTTGATTATATAACGACAAGGATTCAGAAATAAACCTACCTAACCAACTCTCTTAACTTTTCTGTATCCCAATTCAACCTAGTAATTGTAACTTGTAATACAAAAGCAAAACATATCCATAATAAATATCCCATCTGCATATATGTAACCCATGGGTAATAGTCATACATACTAACCATTATCCATACTAAAGTTACTATCATTAAAAAAATATCTATACTAGCTAACAAATTACTCCTTAATTTCCACTGTATAGGAGAAAACAAAATATTAAACAAAATATTTAATACAAACGGTAATAATACAATTACATCCATATCCCCCTCATAAACCCTAACAAAAACATAACCAAAAGATATAAATATAAAAATATACAATATTGACCATACAGGACCAAACAACCAAGAAGGAGGTGACCACTTAGGCTTTTTAGTTTGTGAATACCATTCTCTAGATTCCATATACCCTTAGTATATTTCACTAACCAATATTAAACAATCCCAACCCTATCTATATATTCCTCTTTGTAATAACCAAAATATTCCTCAGGCATTAGTAACACCTTATCTATACCCAACTCTTTTACAAAATTAGGCTCATGACTCACTAACAATATAGTACCCTTATACTCCTGCAATGCACCCAACAAAATCTCCTGTGACCCTGGATCAAGATATGTAGTAGGCTCATCCAAGAGAAGGACATTATGTCCAACTGCAAAAAGTTTTGCTAAGGCTAACCTAGTTTTCTCCCCTCCAGACAAAGTCCTCACTTTCTGGTTAACCATATCCCCAGTCAAAAGAAACCGACCAAGAAACTTCCTCTTGTCCAAAGAACCCCAATCCAATTTACGAACATTCTCCCAAACAGTCTCAGAGTAATCCAAATCCTCATTCTCTTGAGAATAATAACCAACATCCGTATTAAACCCCCATGCATATGATCCAGAACTAGCTTCTAGCCTCCCGGCTAATATCTTTAGTAAAGTAGTCTTACCAACACCATTCCTTCCAATGATTGCAACCCTCTCATACCTCTCAACCTCAAAAGATATATCCTTAAGAACAGGAACATCCTCCACATACTCCTTAGAGATATGTTCTACTCCTAATACAAACTTATTACTCTGTTCTGGTATGGGAATAGAAACCCTCATCCTCTTTCCCTTCCTTGTCTTCATCTCTAACTCTTTTACATTTTCTTTTAACTCTTTGGCTTGTTCAAACCTTCTAGCTGCTCTCCTTTTCTCTTTAACACTCTTTCTACCTGAGAGATTTTGTGCTAATTCAAACATCTTCTTAGCTTTCCTCTCCTCACTAATTAACTGTTTAAAAAGAAATTCATCTCTCTCTTCCTTAACCTTTAAAAACTGTTCGTAATTACCCCTGTAAACCTCTACATTCTGTTCTCTTTCATTAAGATACCAAATCTTTGTAATCCCCTTATTCATTAGCCTTAAGTCATGAGAAACAACAAGTACAGCTTTGGGGTAGGTTATGAGGTAACTCATAAGCCACTCTGCAGAAGGTATATCTAGAAAGTTAGTAGGTTCGTCCAGTATTAACAGGTCAGATTCTTCTAAGAGTATCCTAATTAACTCTACCTTAATCTTTTGTCCTCCAGAGAGTTCAGAAAGTTTTGAATCACAATCCTTCCCTCCCATCTTTAGATTATTTAACAACTTCATAATCTCCCATTCCTCAGCATCTACTCCCTTCTGGATAATAATATATTCCCCAATGGTAAGGTTAGGATGTTTTGCTATCTCCATCTGGTTGTGTGTTTCCTGAGCTATGTATGACATAGACCCTTTTACCTGGATATCTCCGTAGTCAGGTTCCTCAATCCCCGCTATTAATTTTAGTAGGGTAGTCTTTCCAGCACCATTTACACCTACTAATCCTACTTTGTCTGTGGGACTTAATATTAGGTTAATATCTTTTAATATTTCTTTAGACCCTTTTTCAAGGGACACATTATTTACATTTAACATAAGTGGAATTATATCAAGATTTTAGACTCTCTACTGCCAAGTGTGCGCTGCTCCAACAAACCTGTAGATTAAATCCTCCTGTAGGACCAAAGAGATCTAAAATGTCTCCTGTAAAATACAAATTACTGACCAACTTAGACTGCATGGTATATGGATCTATCTCTTTAATATCTACGCCCCCAGTATTAACAACAGCCCTGTTATACCCCTCACTGTCATACACAGTAAGAGAGATATCCTTAAGAGCTCTTACTAGTCTCTGTCTCTCCTCTTTAGTTACTTCACTAGCCCTCCTACTACCATCTACCTTACTAAGAGATATTACAACCGGGATTAATGCACTAGGCATTAAATCTCCCAGACTATTTCTTAAGAAGATACTGCCACTATCTCTTAGTATTCCATTAACCCTACTATCTAATTCGTTGAAGGGAACTTTAGGTTTTAAATCTATACTAACTCTAAAGCCCTCGTCATACATATCATAGGTATACTGAGAGAGATTAAGTATGGTAGGACCACTAATTCCCTCATGGGTAAAGAGTAGGCTACCAAACTCTTTTTTAAACTTTTTATCTTTTTTAAAAACAGTTACATCAACAAACTTTAGAGTTAGGCCTGCTAATTCTTCAACAAAATCTTCCTTACATTTAAAACCAAGTAGGACAGGGTATACAGGGTTTATGGTGTGACCTAAAGATTGAGCAAAGTCATAACCATTTCCAGTTGAACCAGTAGAAGGGTAGGTCTTACCACCGGTGGCTAGTATGTAATTATCTGCAATATATTCCCCCTTGTCGGTAATTATCTTGGTTATTTTGTTTTTTTCACTTTTAATATCTGTAACAGTTGTTTCTAGTAAGATATTCTCTTTTAATTGGTTAAAGAGAGTATTAACTACATCTAGGGCCTTGTCGCTTTGGGGGAAGACTCTCTTACCTCTTTCGACCTTAAGGGGTATGTTTAAGTTTTTTTCAAAGAAATCATAGGTTTGTTGGACACCGAATTCGTCAAAGGCATGGTAAAGAAACTTACCATTGTGTGTATATTTCTTAACTAGCTCTTTGAGGTTGGTGGTGTAATTAGTGAGGTTACCTCTTCCCTTACCTGTGATTCCTAGCTTCATACCAACTCTAGGATTTTTTTCAATTATTAAAAACTTAAGTCCTTTTTCTTTTGCAGTTATTCCTGAAAAAAGGCCACTAGCTCCTCCGCCAATTATTATTAAGTCGTATTTGGTCATGGTTAGTTATAGCATAAATTGGGGGTCAGGGATTAATGGTCCGACTTATATTTATAGAGCACAGAGGGTCTATGTCCACCTCCCTTCTTGATCATGTCCGTCTTCTCTACCTTGTCCTTTATTACCCTCCTGAAGGCTGGGGCTAAAAGCCTTTCGCCTAGGATTGTCTCGTATACAAGCTGTAATTCCCCTAAGGTGAAATACTCTGGCATCATGTTAAAAACAACATCTGTGTATTCTATCTTGTTTCTCAATCTGTCTATCCCAGTACTTATAACCAATGGATGATCAAAGGCGAGTCTTTCATTCTCGACCACTATATAGCTGTAGTTAAAACTTGATTCGTCTTTCAATTTTTTTTCGACTACAAACTCCATTTTCTCTTGATCACTCTTTAAAGCTACCTTCATATTAGAGCCCTTTTCAGTAATTGTAATATCAAACCAAGCAGCATTCTCTGAAAGATTCCCTTTTAGCTTCTTTTGGTCTACAAGAGCCATGTAAGAAGTTGAAACAATTCTCATTCTGGGATCTCTGTCCACCTGTCCAAAAGTGTAAAGTTGCTCCAAATAAACATTGTCTATATTAGTCTCATTTAGAAGAATCCTTCTCGCAGCCTCTTCTAGGTTCTCTTTAATCCCAACAAAGCCTCCGGGTAAACACCATTTATTTTTGAAAGGATAGGTACCCCTCTTTACTAGAAGGACACTAAAATGTTTTTTTGGGAGTTTTCTGTAATTTCTCTGGGTATCACTGGAGACACTAAAAATCAGAATGTCAGTAGTTAGGGAAAGTTTCTCAAAATCGTCGGGGTTGTAATCTCTGAGAAAGTCAACTTCACTCTTGTAAAATTTTTCATTATTAGACATATGGCATAATATTAACAGACTGTGACTAACAGATCAAGTTCGCCCGTCATGGCCCTGGAAGCTTTTGACTTGACAAGGGTTACTGTTTTTAATATATTGTTAATATCAATAAAATAATTTATAAAAATTACATAAGATGTCACACACAACAGTCCAGAAGAAGCTATTCTTCAACCCTCTCTTAGCGATTAAAAAATATTTCCGAGAATGGAACTTATGGGAATTATTTTGGCTTGTCTCTTTCACAGTAGTTATATTAGTTCTCTCAATTCTCTGGAAAGACACTTGGTATGGGACAATTGCCTCCTTGACGGGGATCTGGTGTGTTGTTTTGACTGCAAAAGGAAAGATATCGAACTATTACTTTGGTATTGTGAATGTGATTCTCTACGCAGTAGTTGCTTACCAATCAAGATTCTATGGAGAAGTTATGCTTAATATCTTGTACTTTCTTCCAATGTCAGTATGGGCAATCTTTTTATGGAAGAAACATAAAGTGTCTGATGATAAGCCTGATGATGTAAAAGTCATAAGTCTTAGTTGGAAGAAAAGAATATTATGGTTTGTAGGTTCTTCTGTTGCAATAGTCGCCTATACTTATCTCCTATATGTTCTCAAGGGAAATCTCCCCTGGATAGACTCTATTACCACTATAGCCTCTGTCGTTGCAATGATAATATTGGCAAGAAGGGCTATAGAGCAGTGGATCATATGGATATTTGTTGACATCCTTACTGTTATTATGTGGGTCATAGCAATACGCGAGGGAGCAGGTGATATAACGATATTAATTATGTGGATAGCGTATCTTGTAAATGCTATCTATGGATTTATAAACTGGTTAAAGTTATTAAAGGAGCAGAAAAATGAGGCCAAATAATAAGGTTGGGTTTTTAGCTGGTTCTTTTCTCCCTTTCCATCAGGGACATGCATATCTAATAACTTCTGCATACACCCAATGTCAGAAGTTATACATTGTGCTGACAGCCTCTGAAAGTAGGGAGAGAAAAAAGTGTGAGGGGACTAGATTAGAGTATGTTCCTTGGAACATAAGGCTAAGATGGTTAAGGCAGTTTACCAAGGATATGGAGAATGTTGAGATCCTTGTAGAGTTTGACGAGGCAGAGAGTGATGAATCCTACGATTGGGATAAAGGCTTAAACAAAACAAAGGAGTTGATTCCAGAAAAAGTTGACGCTATCTTTTCATCGGAGCCTAAGTATGGCGAATTTTTCAAAAAGGTTTTTCCTGAAGCCACTCACGTTGTGATTGACGCAGATAGGGAGACTTTTCCAGTGTCTGGGACCAAAATAAGGAAGGAGGGTGTTATGAAGAATTGGGAATATTTACCAGATGTTGTGAAGCCATATTTTGTTAAGAAGGTTGCTATCGTTGGAACAGAGAGTTCTGGCAAATCTACGTTAGTTAGGAATCTGGCAAAACTCTTTAATACGGAATATGTCGAAGAGTACGGGAGAAGGATGTGTGAGTGGGCTGGAGGGGAAGACGAGGTTCTTACTCCGGATCTTTATCCCTACATTGCGTATATTCATAAAGCAGAGGAGTTTAAGAAGATTCAAGAAGCAAACAAATTACTATTTATAGATACTGAAGCTTTAGTGACCAAATATTACCTTGAACTTTACTCAGGGCAAAGGGATGAGCTGTATGATCATATCGCAAAACACCAGGATTATGATCTTGTACTTCTTTTACCTCCGGATGTCCCCTGGGTTAATGATGGGACTAGAAGGCATGGAGAGGATGATCTCAGAAGAAGGAATTACGAGAGAATAAAAGAGATTCTGGATAATGCGGAGGTTAAGTATAAATTGTTGAAGGGAACTTATAACGAGAAATTTAATAAAAGTATACTACTAATTAAAGAGCTATTATCCTAGATCTGCTATTGTATTGAAATTGACGGTTAAGTGATTGTCAGGAGTGTAGATGAATTGTCGACCAATATCAGACTTGTTTTCACATATTTCCCACCAATATGAAGTTGTAATTACCTCTGGATCAACCACCTGGTCCCATACTAAGCATTTACAATAGTCACCACTATATAACCAATCCTTGACCCTTGTGTCTTCTGAAGTTATGAGTTTATACCTTATCTTAGAGAAATCTACTTTATTTGCTCTGCAATATTCGGAATCTCCCATGAGACTTATAAAGCCGAAGGTGGAGATTCCTGTTTGCTTTGCTAGGGTTTCAGTATACATTTTGATTCCCTCGTAAGAATCAATATATCCATCTATTAGGCAGCAATTAAAAGATAGTGTACCAGGCGACAGTTCCTTCTGGATTCTTTGTAGATCTTCGATAGAAGCAGTTTTTATACCAAATATAGAATCATTAATCTCTTGATTATGGTGGTGCCTACTTATATGTATTTGGGATATTTTATCCAGATTATCTAGCTCGTATACACGATTTATAAAAGAGCCATTTGTTGTTATAGAGAGATCTATGTTTGGCAGTGTCTCAAAGATAGTATTCACAATACTATTGAGTCTTTTTATATCTAAGAAAGGTTCTCCTCCGGTTATAGAAATCTTTTTAAGAAGATTTTGCTCTGTGAGTAGCAGAAGATCTTTTTCTAACAGTTCTGGTTGAAAAGGTTCATTCTCCCGGTTGTAATTTCTTTCTGAACAGAATTCACAGGTTGCGTTACACTTGGAGGTAGCATAAACGTAAAGTATATATTGTGGGTTTGGTATTATTGGTGGCTTTTCGGATCTCAATCTGATACAGTCTTCGCATTTAAATGGGACAGTAATATCATTGATTGTATACTCCTTCGTTTGGTACATTCTTCAATCTTGAATTAACAGCTGCTTCTAGAAGGACTTGGGGACTCGCAGCCGCTACCAGTAGGCATAGAACGGCTTATTTGTGATATCCTTCTATTTATTTCTTCAATTTCAGAGAGAGGATCTATGACGCGTTCTCTGTCGGGCAAAACTATTTCCATTAGAATACTGAGCTGGTCCTGTAGGGAGGGATTTTCATCCAAGAATTGTGTTGGATCATCAAAGACCCCCTCCGCTATCTGTCTAATTCGTGACTCTATAGTTTTTGAATCTCCTTTCTCTCGGGCAATCTCAAGAATCTCTTCCAGAGAAGTAATCTCGTCTAGAACAGTTGGGGAGTTTTTAGTGAACTTGGGGTCTTTTTGCATATCTTTACTATTAAACTTATTTTGATATTAACAATATATTAAAAACAGGGAGGCTTGTCAAATGAATAGTTAAAATAACAAACCTACTTGGACAGTTGAGAAATAACAATTAACAGTCAGGAGAGAAATTCCTTGAGAATGAAGAAACTTCTCTGAGGGTTAAATATATAGAACTATATTATCCTCCGACTTCTGGACCAAATGTTATCATAATCTGTTATAGCAAAAAGACTTGGAGTATACAAGCCCTTTCCGAAGAATTCTTTTTAAATTTGTTCTATAATATCTCATAACATTTACTCTTAAAGACCCTTGTTAGAAGAAGAAAGAGCAGAAAATATTGTAATGAAAGACTTCGCCCCATTTCACCCAATACAGAAACTGTATGCAGGGTTAGAATATAGTAGGTACTCTAATCCAGAATTAGGAATATATTGTAATAGGCCTGTTGAAAGGGAACCTAACAAGAAAGTTGCAATAATCCTGACTGGTTTTACATGTGCAGGCAAAGATACAGTCTTAGATGGTATAGAATCCACAGGGCTTGTTTACCATGTAGTTACTGCTACATCTAGAGCAAGAAGAGAGTCAGAACCAGAAGATAAATACCATTGGCTTAAGGTAAGAGATAGGAAAGAGGGTGAGACAGAGGATGAGTACAAGGAGAGTATAAAGAATGAACATGACTTAGTAGAGTGTGATATCCACTACGGTAAGGTATATGGTCTACCAAGAAAATCTCTACTTGTAGAAGGGAAGGGTATCCCTGTTATTAGACCAGATATAAATGGGACACTTACATTGCATGAAGAATTACCTAAGCATGGTTTTTTACCAATCTCTATAGCTATTCTCCCAGATAGTTGGGAGCAGATATATAAGATACTTCTAGAAGAGAGGGAGGGGACATTGGAAGAGAAGAATATTAGGATAATGGAAGATATTATGAGTATGCCAAATTATTTTGCAGTAAATTACTTCCTACATAACAGTAGGTTTAAACAGGATGGTATGGAAGGGTTAGAGAGGTCTATAAAGGGAATGAAGTATATAATTGAGAAGTATTCCTCTTAGATAGAACAAGCCCAATTTTATTGATTAAAACTATCTAGTATAAACTTGATATAACTATATTCCTCTGTTGTTAGTGTTTCTACAGGTTGGTTGTCTCTGTTTATTATTAAAAACAATCCATAATCTTGTTCAGTTTTTGTATCATTCTCGAAATCTTCATCTATTCTTGTTTGAGCCAAGTTAAATATTGCTTTATAGACACTATCCTCCTTATATAATCTGCTAGTTGGTGTTGAATATTCAATATTATCTTGTTTACTCCATTGAGAACCATCTTCTACCGGAAGGAATCTTAAAGATAGTGTTAGGTCATTTCCTTCTAATGTGTAATTTTCAAAGAAGTTCTCATCTACCTCTTTACTAGATGTCCATCCTTTTGGTAGGTAAAAAGATTTGTTTTCAGATTCTATGGTAAATAATTCTCCTTGTTCTACTTCTATGGTTTCTCTTGCTTCTGTACTTTGACCAGAGTTAGAGTCTAATTCTTCTGAATTTTTATTGAAGAATAAAAAATAACCTCCAGTTATTAATAGGAGGAG
>CAYRDH010000009.1:0-22095 GCA_964423025.1 uncultured Candidatus Saccharibacteria bacterium
AAGTCATAAAGGTTTAGAAGAAAGAAAAGAATGAGAACAAGAAGAAAACAGCTAAAAAGACTGAGAAAAAGAAATAATTTAAAGTAAATTATCTCTTATGAATTTAATACCAACAGTTATAGAGAAAGAGAGAGGAAGCGAAAGAGCCTACGACATCTATTCACGACTACTTAAAGATCGAATCATCTTTGTCAGTGGGACTATTGGCACTGAGATGGCTAATACAATAATTGCCCAATTACTCTTTTTAGAAAAAGAAAACTCCAAAGAAGACATCCAGATGTTTATTAACTCCTATGGAGGAGAGATTACTGCAGGCATGGCAATCATAGACACAATGAACTATGTAAAGTGCGACATCTCGACAATTGCCGTAGGTTTAGCAGCTTCAATGGGAACTGTTTTATTGGTAAGTGGGACAAAGGGTAGGAGATTTGCACTCCCAAACAGTAAGATACACATACACCAACCAATAGGAGGAGTCCGTGGGCAAGCTAGTGACATTGCAATAGAGGCTGAAGAAATAATAAAAACAAGAGAAGCCCTTTACAAAATCCTTGCAAGTAGAACAGGAAAAACAGCGAAGCAGATAGAAAAAGATGCCGACAGAGATAAATACTTCACAGCGAAAGAAGCCAAAGAGTATGGAATTATAGATAAGGTTATTAGAAAGAGATAATCTAATTTATTTAATCAGGCAAACTATGTTATACGACGATCCAACAGGAATAGATGAGGGCATAAAGCAAGAAGCTTTAGATTTTGTAAGATTCAACATAAGCCAAATGCTTAAATATCCAAACCAATATCAAGTAGTAGAAGAAACTCTCAATCACATAGATTTAAGAGACATAGACATCTACCTTAAGAAAATGGACAGAGATCAAGACCTTGGCCTCAAAAATCTCTCTGTAGAATCAGTAACTATAAATGACCCACTGAAATTTGACCAAATTTGTGACTATATCAATATAGACAATGTAAAATTCCCCTCAAGAAATCCACAGAAGATATATTTTATAGAATCAGCTGACTCAGCAATAACATTCATTCCAATAGAATTAAACAAACGCTCTGTAAGTATCTACATAGAACCCTTGGAAAGTTCCCCCGATTTAATAACAGAATTGTGGGCAATCAATCGGGATAAAAAGAATAACGGCTTAGAAGGAATAGAATTTGTAAATCCACGAGACCTTCCATCCAGAAGCAAGAAAAGATAATAGTAATTAGTAAGGGATAATATTCTCTTCGACAAAAGTCTCTATCTCACCAACTACCTGATCTTTCTCCTTCATACCACTTGCTGCTGTTCTTACAGTCATATTAAAGAGTTCCTCATTTGTAGTATCCAACCAATAACCATTATCAGCAAGATATATTACGAGAGCGAATATTCCCATCCTTTTATTTCCATCTTCAAATGGATGATTCTTTATACAGAAGTAATAAAGCATAGCTGCTTTAGAAACTAAAGTAGGGTAGAGATCCTTTCCTCCTATCTTCTGGAATGGCTGTGCTATTGAGCTCTCTAACTTGCCAGTGTTTCTAACCTCATATGCAGAATTATTCCCCTCCTGCTCCTCCTTCATGTAATCACCGAAGAGTTTTGCAACATACTCAAGCTCTTCCTTTGTAATTCTATCTTTCATACTAAGCATTCTGGAGTTTAATTATTGCCTCTTTGTACTGAGACATCGTCCTGTTAAAGACCTTCTTTAGGAATTCTCTCTCTTTCTCTGTAAGTTTATCTTCTTTCATTTGCATAACTAAAAATTATAAAAAGTTGAAAAAGGTTTGTAAAGGAAATATAATCTGAACTAATCTTATGGGCGATTAGCTCAGCTGGCTAGAGCGTCACATTGACATTGTGGAGGTCACAGGTTCAAGCCCTGTATCGCCCATTTGATCCTTATTTATGTTTTAAAACATAATCCTTTATCCCAATCGTAACCTCTCTCTGGTGCTCCTCTTTGAGCTTCTTATGAACATCCCTCGCTATCTCCCTAGGAAATACACTCCTGTCTAAACCAAGTAGGGAATAATCTTCTATCATTGAAATATCTACGTGCCCTTCGAAATTATGATTAACAATGAAATCTACAAGATGATTAACTAGTTCGGCTCTACCATTGATTTTAAGATTTGGGACCTGTTTTTTAAGACCAAGAAATATTGGAACAGTTCCTGGATAACTTGATTCTTCCAGCAATTCTGTCATCTTGTCCAAAGCTTTATCTGTTCTAAAAACCAAATTTCCTAAGACACTAGAGCCATAACCCCTGTTAGTTGTAAGACACAACCTTCCTGGAGAAAATTTCCTCAAAAGTTTGTTAAAAGATTCTTTAACTTCTTCCGATATCTGAGGATCTCTTACATTTCGAAGATGTGAGCCTGTTAATGTTTGGTCAAAGTCCACAAAGCAAAAACTTTGTTTTTCATGACTTTCTAGAAGTATTTGGTCTACTGCCTGAGAAAAGGAGTTAACCTCTATAGCTTCATAAGTCACACTCTCTTTTTCTGCTGGTTCTTTCTCAGACTCCGAAGAGAAGTCACCAACAAAAGAACCCGACCTTATCTCTCCTTCTAGTGTACTCATAATAAATTCTAACAGAAATTATCTAAAATCTTAACCACTTCATCGGTCGTGGTTGCTGCCATCAATTCTTTCCTTAATTCATTTGCACCGTCAAACCCAGATATATATGCCTTTACATATTTCTTTTGGCTATTAAATGGTTTTGTACCTTTCCAAGTTTTGTCAAAAAGCTTGAGATGCTTTAAAAGAATCTCTTTCTTTTCCTCAGTAGAAATATCCTTTCGCTTTCTACCAGAAAATAACCAAGGATTATTCATTATACCCCGTGCCACCATAAAGCCATCTACACCGTATTTTTCTACATATTCCTCTCCTTGCTTTAGAGATTTAATATCTCCGTTACCGATAATTAGAGTCTTTGGAGAGATTTCATCCCTTAATTTCACACATTCTGCTATCTTGTCCCATCTAGATGGAGTAGAGTAGCCCTCTTTTGAAATTCTTCCGTGAATTGTAATGAGATCTAGATTTAAAGTTAGAAGAAAACCTATCCAGCCTTCCACATCTACTTCATCATACCCCAACCTTGTTTTGACACTTACGGGAAGGCCTCCGGAAGCTCCTTGGACAACCTCAACTATCTCTTTTACTAAGTCTCTTTCCTTTATTAAAGCAGAACACCTACCACTAGATAAAACATCCCTTACTGAACAACCGATATTAATATCTATACCATCTGGCTTAAGTTTTTTTACATATTTAAGAGTCTCAACATAATCCTCTGGTGTATTCCCCCATAATTGGACAATAACGGGTTTCTCTTTCTTTACAAAGTCCAGCCTATGTATTACCTTCTCTCTACCCTTAGAACAAAACCCTTCCACATTAAGAAACTCAGTATAGAAGAGGTCTGGTCTCCCAATATCACAGAGAATCTGTCTAAAAACAGTATCTGTAACTCCTTCCATTGGCGCTATAGCAGAGATATAGCCCTTCTCCTTTTTTATCTTCTCATAAGTATTCACAGCTCATTTTAGCACATAGCAGAAAGCTAGAAGTGGGGGGAAAGAACCCCTTTACATATCTTGTTGTTTAAAATAAACTTAAGTAGTAGATTAAAACTGCCTAAAATGGAAGCAAAAAACGCCCTTATTGACAACTCTGGTCAACAATCTTTAAGTGAGATTAAAATTGACTCATACATCAGCATCTTTTTCTTTACAATCCAGGATTTTTTAAACTGGTGGTATGTAAAGATGCCAATATGGCATCTAAGAAGACTAACAAGACTTAGTGTTGTTGTTGATGATCAATTTTCGATATCTCTATTACTTAAGAATTTCTTCCTACCATGGCATAGAGATAATTCGATGATAGGTTATCTGTTTGGAATTGTTATGAAGCTTTTATATCTTCCTATAGGAATCTTCATCTACTTACTTTGCATGGGTCTTTATCTTTTATTCTTCCTCTTCTGGTTATTACTACCAATAGGGTCACTCGTATTCATAATACTTTCCTTCTTTAATTCCTTAACTTAAAAATTTAGAAATGGCTTTAGAATTTGACACCAAAAACAAAACTATTACAGGATTCCACCGAAAGGATAAGGGAACCTTCGGAATCATAGAGGGGAAATTCCCAATATTTGAAGATGACAACATCTCAATATTCACAATTACCAGAGATCATTTCTTTAGTATCACAACTCCTCAGATTAAAGCTATTCTTAACAACTTCCTAAGATATAAAAACTTTAATGACAAAAAGAGACTTCTTGCAAATATTCTTCTAATACCTGGATTAATAATTGCATTTGCACTAGTTCTTAAATATTCCACAATCCTAAACTCATTTCCAGAGATTCTTTCACTTTTAGAATCTGACTTAACAGATCTTCTCTTTGGAATTTCCATACTTAGCGTAATAATATTGTGGCATGACTTCTACGAAGACAAAAGCCATCCTATTAAATTGCCTAAACCTGGAAAGATTACGCAGAGAGATATAGATGAAATAAGGGCAAGTGGCTTTAAATTTGGAAGATATGCCCACTTGGAGACCATTAATTTCTTGACAGAGGAGTCTCTAGAGTTGCTCTGCTTATTTACCAAGGAGAACACCTTTAAAACACTCTCCCTGTACAACCAGTTAGTATCTTCAAACTTTGAAGTAGGACAAATAATCAGGAGAACAGGAGTAGATATAACTCCAGAGATTCTAAACGAGGCTGGTGTAAATGAACAAACAATACCTGACTACCCAGTTACTGCTCTAAGAAGTATGTTAACCTATGCTCTTGAGGAAGCCCTTCTCACAGATAGTAAAGAGATTCAACCACAGCATCTTTTCCTTGCTATTAGTAGGATTTTCCCTGTAATAGAGAAGTTCTTACGAGAAAACCAGATTAATATCGAAATTCTCAGAGAGGTAACAGCATACAACAATGAAATCATTTACCGAAGAAACAGAACAAAATACCTCAATCCAGATATACCTTATTACAGCAAGGGAGGGGTTGCTAGGTCCTGGGTATATGGATACACCTTCATATTGAGCCAATTTAGCAAAGATGTGAATGAGCAAGTAGCAGGATCTAGAGATATATTTGGAATAGGTCATGATGACGAGATAGAGTTATTAGTTGCTACCTTAGGGAAATTATCTAATAAAAATGCTCTCTTCATAGGAGAACCTGGGGTAGGGAAGTCCAGTCTAATTTTAGGACTTGCTCAAAGGATTAACTCCGGTAACGTTCCAGAACAACTAAAGGACAAAAGAATTATCCAATTAGACGTTAATAACTTAATAGCAAGGGCACACAAAGAGAAAAATCTAGAAGAGCTTGTCATAAAAGCCTTTCAGGAATTAGAAAAGGCAGGAAACACAATTCTTTACATTGACGAGATGCAAGAGTTAATCCCTAGAAAAGCCCAAGAGTCTACCTCTTCAATTGCTGGAATGATAATGCCCTACATCATAGATAGTAAATTCCCCATCGTTGGAACTACTAATTACGCAGATTACAAAAGATATTTCTATAGCAATGAATCCTTAAGACAAAGCTTTACAAATATAGAAGTTAAGGAAGTAGCTCCGAAGGATACTCTAACAATCCTTGAGAGTAAAATTCCTTCTCTTGAAAAGAACTTCCAATGCTTCATAACTTTCCCTTCACTTTTTGCTGCTGTAGAATTTTCGCAGAGATATATAACAGACAGGAAATTGCCTAGTAGTGCAGTACAGACAATAGAGTCTGCTTGTGCATGGGCACAGGCTAACAATGTTCAGAAACTTACAGCCGAACATGTTTCAAAGACTGTTTCCATTAAGACGAATATCTCTGTAGGAGAGATAGACCAGGAGGAGAGTAATAAGTTAATAAAACTTGAAGAAAATATTAGAAAGAGAGTAATAGGGCAAGATGAAGCAGTAACAGCACTAACAGAATCACTCAGAAGGGCAAGAGCGGACGTTAGAGACGCCAAAAAGCCTATTGGAGTATTCTTATTCGTTGGGCCTACAGGTGTTGGTAAAACGCACCTAGCGAAGGTTGTAGGGGAGGAATATTTCGGTAAAGAGGAGACGATTGTAAGACTAGACATGTCAGAATTCCAAGACACACAGAGTATAGAGAAATTCTTAGGGTCTTCCTCTGGAAGCGGTTTTGGACAATCTTCCATTAGTCTTGTGGATAGGGTAAAAAACAACCCTTACACTGTTGTTCTCTTTGACGAAATAGAAAAAGCAAACCCAAGTATCTTGGATCTCTTCTTACAGATATTTGACGAGGGGAGACTAACAAGTACGCAGGGGGAAACTATAGACTTCACACATACAATAATCGTATGTACAAGTAATATTGGGAGTAAGATGCTTCTGGACGCCTTAGAAAAGGATCACTCACTATGGAGCGAAGCAAAAGAGAGAGTTCTTCTTGAAGTAAGACAATCTCTAAGGATTGAATTAATTAACAGATTCGACCAGGTAATTGTTTTCCACCCGCACAATCTCAACAATCTCTCCCAGATAGCCACCCTTCTCTTAAATGAATTAGCAGGACGCTTAGGAAAGAAGAATATTAATGTAAAATGGTCTGAACAGATTCCTATGCTCATTGCAAACAAAGCAAACGAACCAGGATTAGGTGCAAGACCTATGAAAAGGTATATACAAGACAAGATAGAGGGGCAGATTGCAAAAGGGATAATTGAACAAGAAATAAAGGCCGGAGAAGAGGTAGAGATTAAGGAGAGCTGGATAGTATAGAAATATTCTTAATAAATATAGCATCTTAAAACAAATATGATATAATGGCCAAGCTATAACATATTAGTAAAGAGAAATTATGGGAGCAGTACCAAAAAGAAAAATATCAAAAGGTAGAAAAGGTAGGAGAAGAGCACATAATGCTATTAAAGTGAAACCTGTTACCAAATGCCCTAAATGTGGCACTGTGAAGAGAAGTCACTTTGAGTGTCAGTATTGCGGCTACTACAATAAATCTAAGTAAAGTAACAGAGCTATATGAAAAGGTCTACAGATCCAAGACACCAAGCTAGGATATTAGTACTACAAGAGCTTTTCTCAAGGTATTTCAAAAAGGGAGATATTAAAACAAAGCACATCTCAATAAAAGAGCTGTTGGAACTAAATGAGATGACTGAATATGACAAAGATCTCTATAAAAAGATTTTAGATGGAGTAATAGAAAAACAAGAGGAGATAGATACCCTTATACAGAAATATGCTCCTCAATGGTCTATAGACCAAATGAAACTTGTAGACTTACAAATCCTCAGAATGGCTATTTACGAGGGATTTGTAGGAAGAATAACACCTCCCAAAGTTGCAATCGACGAAGCTATAGAGGTTGCAAAGGATTTTGGTGGAGAGATAAATAGTAAGTTTGTAAATGGCGTTTTAGGAGCTATTTACGAGCAACAGAAAGAAGATAATGATAATAAAGAAGAAAAGAATGAAGGATAGAAAAGAAATAGAAGAAAAATTAGGTGTAACATTCAAAAATCCCAGATTATTGAAAACAGCCCTTACACACAGATCATACCTTAATGAACACAGAGGGATGAATCTCAAAAACAATGAAAGATTCGAATTCCTTGGAGATGCTGTTTTGGAATTAATAATTTCATCTGAAATTTGCAAGAAATACCCTAAAAAACCAGAGGGAGAACTAACCGCAATAAGATCCGCAGTAGTTAGAACAGAGAGTTTAGCACAAGAATCAAGGCTTTTAGGGATAGGGGAGCACATTCTCATGTCCAGAGGAGAAGAAGAGTCAGGAGGGAAAGATAAAGACTTTATCCTTGCAAATACTTATGAAGCACTTCTAGGGGCAATTTACCTAGATCAGGGCCTGGATGTCTGTAGAGAGTTTGTTAGGAGGACAGCCCTTAAAAAGGTTAATAGAGTAGTAGATCAAGAACTATTCATAGACCCTAAAACAAGAGTACAAGAGTTAATCCAAGCAAAGTACAAAGTGACTCCAACTTATACCCTTATAAAGGAGCAAGGACCCGATCATGACAAAACTTTTACTGTGGGATTAAAAGTTGGCAGGAAGGTAATGTCAAAAGGAACTGGAGTAAGCAAGCAAAAAGCAGAAGAAGATGCTGCTCGAAAATGCATAGAAAAACTAGAAGGAAAGTAATTTTCCTTGAATTAAATTATTTGATTTGATAGAATCCATCACTATGTTAAAGATAAGACTAAAAAGAACAGGAAAAAAAGGACAGCCACATTACAGAATAGTTGTTTCTGAGGCTAGCAAGCCTAGAGACGGAAGAACTGTAGAAGAAATTGGGTATTACAACCCTCGAAATAAGCCATCTACTTTTGATGTCGACAAAGAAAGAGCAGAATATTGGTTATCTAAAGGTGCACAACCTACCGATACTGTTGCTCAATACTTTGTAAAAGAAGGTATTCTCAAAGGTTTAAAGAGAGGTTCCACTAAGCCCTCCACGAAAAAGAAGACAAACGAGGCAGAAGCGTAGTATAATGTTCCAATAAAATATTAAACATATATATACTAAATATGAAAGAACTCTTAGAACATATTGTTAAGGCAATAGTAAATAATCCGGAGGCGGTGAGTGTTGAAGAGAAGCAGAGTGTGGACTTTCCAGGTCTTACCATCCTTACTATAGACGTAGCAGAGGAAGACAAAGGCGTTGTTATTGGTAGAAGAGGGAGAACTATAAACTCAATTAGGGATTTAATCACTATAAACGCAATAAGAAACGACAAAAGAGTTAAAGTTCTAATAAAAGATGACAGCCGTGGGCATCATGAAGAGAGTTCTAATGAGAACATCGAAGATAACGACGGGATGCTAGTAGACGAAGAGCTTTAAGATATAACACCACTGTTAATAGCCCACCAAATACATTATACCCACTACTGGAGTTGAGTTGCTTTTTGGGAGAAGATATCAACAATATCTTGGTATTCTAGATAGCTTTCAAAGTTTTTGTTTATATTTGTTTTCATTGTCGATTCTGGCACATAATACCCCATCACATTAAGTTCGACGACCCACTTATCCTCTCCTCCCTTCTTTAACTCAACACCAGATATAGAGATAACATAAGGGGAAGCTTCATAAAGATTATCTAAAAAAGTCAAAACATTACTTAATTCCCCTTCATAATTAAGAGGGCTACTAACTCCAAAATAAACCCTTTGTTCACCTTCTTCTCCCTGACTTCTTCGTACAACCGAAGTTTGGCTGTCTCCCGCGGTAAGAGTATCAGAAGAGAGATTCTTCTCTCTAGCTAGATCATCTATATACGACATAAAACTTGCAACTCTAAGAGTTTGAGGGATAACTACCTTAGCATTTATCAAATCGGTCTGTAGAGTTGCCTCATCTATCTCCCGAAGCTTTCGCTCAACTTCCTCAAGTTCTTCTGTTCTCTCCTTCGCCGTGTTGTATTCACCTCTAAAAGATATCGCAGCCTTTACCATAGGAATGAAAAGGAAAATAATAAGAAGAATAAGAATTAAGAAAACAGACAAGGGGATAACAAGATCTTTAATCGTTAATCTAGTATCCTTAATGTTCTCACTTAAGCCCTCTATCTCTCTTTTTGTTTTACTTGGTTTTATATTCTTTGTATCAGCCATTTGTATGTCTTTTAAATTCTAATATTACTCTTGAGCAAACTCCTCAAGATTAAGTCTGCCGGTAAAACTATAGCTAGCCTTGTCCCCAGTTCCAGAAAAGGATCTTAATTGAACATCCTCAAACTTTTCATGGTTATCCATTAAATACCAAAACTTTGCAATATCTTCTAAACTTGAAGCATTTCCACTTATCTCAAAGGCCTCACCCCCAGGAAAAGCAAATGTGTTTATCACGTTATTGCCACTTGTATTTGCAACACTCCTAAGTTCTTCAATAAAAACCCTTGTCGAAATTCTTCCTTCCTGGATATCTTTAAAAAGAAAGATTCTCTCTAGTATCTCCGTATTACCAGAGGTAATGTAAGAATATTCCATAACTCTTTTTTCTACCTCCTGCAGTTTCCGCTTTTGTGAATCTAGTTGCATCCTAGAGATTATATTGAAACCAGTAACAAGGATAGTCACCGAGAATAATAGTGACAAACTTATTAAGGAGCCTAAATTTACTCTTTTCTTTTTATCCTCCGTCTTTATTTCAACATCAGTCATTGTTGGGATAAGATTTATCCCTGTTTCCTCAACAATTGTAGAAGGTGCAACACTTTCTTTTTGGTCCACTTGCTTCTTTGACTTCTTCTCCGAAGCAGTGACTGTCTCTAAGTTTGTTTTAACCTTGGATATAACCCCCACAGGAGAAGAATCTCCCGAGGAAGTAGAATCTGTTTTGATTTTCTCTTCTATCTCTTTATTCATCCTTTAATGCCAATCCTATTGCAATAGAGTAGGAGGGTCCACTCTTTTCTACAATATCTTTAAATTTATTACCTACAGAGATATTTCTCCAAGGATTTGCTACAGAAGCTTGGACTCCTAAACTCTTAGAAACATACTCAGCAAGACCTGGAAGGAGGGCTCCATCTCCACTCAGAAGATAATCTGAAGGGGAGACTGAAAGGGTTCTGTTCTTATAGAACTCAACACCTCTCCTTACTTCCACCAAAACTGATTCTATGATTGGAGCAAGGACACTATATATCTTTCCTTCAAGGACACCTTCTGCAACACCGTAATTTCTCTTAAATTCTTCAGCCCTTTGGTACTGGAAACCAAATTTATTCATTATTGACTGAGTTAAAGCGTCTGAACCAATAGCAATACTTTGGGAGAAAACAAGATACCCCTCAGATAGGATACTCATACCTGTACTGTTTGCCCCAAAGTCTAGCATTACAATGTTCTTCTTCCCTGTAGATTTATACATTGTCCTACCAACGGCAACAGATTCTGTTTCTATGGCTATCAAATCCAAACCAGCATCCATAGCAACATTTATATAGATATCTATAACTTTACGAGGAGCAGCAACTACTAAGACTCTAGGAGCGTTTTTCTCAGCATTAAAACCTATCGGCACATAACGAAGTTGGACCTCATTAAGAGGCATGGGAATATACTGTTTAGCTTCAAAATAAACAGCATCTTTTAATTCTTCTCTCTTAACCCCTGGGAATTCTAGAAACCTAGTAAAAACAGAAAATTCTGGAAGACCCATAACGACGTTTTTATTCCTAATCCTGGAGGACTCGTATAGCTTCTTAAGGACATCGGCTAGTTTTTTCTGATCTTTTTTCTCCTCACTATTTATAACTCCCTTAGGAGTAATTTGTGATCCGAGGTTGACTAGGGAAGGCCTATCTGAAGTTATCCTTGATAACTCAACGGCTTTTACAGAGTGTGTCCCAAAGTCAATTCCGACATGGTCAGGCAGGTTTGCCATTTTGTGAGCAGTTTAAATTAATACACTTAATATATAATATAGCAGAAAAGAGAAGAGTTTCAAACAATTCGTAGTTTAAATTTACTATGTATACTTGGCTAATTCTTCTGCAAGTCCACCTTTCTCTATCTGGCTTTTCAACAAGTAAGAAGAAGCGCCATCTTCAAAAGCCTCCTTTATTATCCCCTCGCTTGCAACAGTTGTAAGGATAATAACAGTAAGTTCCCCATACTTTGAAGGGTTTTCTTTTATTGCTCTGAGGACATCTAGGCCGTCTAATCCGTCCATAAAGAGATCTAGCACTACAATATCTATAACACCTTTGTTTTTTGAAAGATATTCTAAGCCTTTTTGACCATTAGCAAATTTTATACAGAAATATCCTCCTGCTTCAATAATCTTTGAATGTTTTTCTAATAGGTCCTTTTCATCTTCTATTATTAAAACTGCATTAGAATCCTTGGACATTTTTATGTTAGAGAGTTTATCTTAATTTACCAAACAATACCTTCAGTTGAAACTACTCCTCGTCTATGAACCTCCCTATCTATTATAGCTTGTGGACCTAGGTACCAGTGCATTGGTTCGGAAATGATATCGAAGGTGATTATGTAGTTACCATCTGCAGATTTCATATAGGAAATACCGAAGTCTTTAATGTTAATGTAATCAGAGTTAAGTAGCATTAAATAACTGGAGGGACTATCTGGAGCAAAGCAAGTCTCATGGTTGTCTCTTAAGTCGTAACCAGAGGTCCACAGGATATAACCTTTCTCTGGGTCAGTGAAATCTCTGAAGAACCCTAGACAAAGCCAGTTGGAGAACCCATAAGGTCGGAATTGAATCTCATTCCCAACCTCTCCTTCAGGTAAACCATTAGCATAAACAGCTTCATCTACAACCCCCTTAACTACATCATTTTCAAGATCATAAGTTCTTGCTTCTCCAGCACCTTCGGGGACATGAGATCTAAATACATAGACATCCGAAGGGTCAGAATTCCTTATAGTTCTTCTGAGAAGTTCTAAAACAAACTCCGATTCATTTCTAGCTCTAATCTTATTACTAGCAACGGTAGATACCCTTATTAGGGTAGAGAGGACTGTCGAGGAAATTATCATTACAGTACCCATTATTGCAATAGTTATTAGCATCTCAACCAAACTAAAACCTTCGTATTTTTCTTTTCTTGTCTTGATCATAATTTGACTATTGTTCTATATACATAATCCTTAGCAAGATTGCCTTTTGTTATCGCACCACTTCCGTGTCTTTGACCAACTATAATCTCTGTCGTAACATAGGCCGGTTCCCCTGCAGTAACTCCTCCCATAGGAGTATCGAAACAAATAAGCCTAAAAAGTTCATCATCATCATTTAATATAGCTTCATCTTTATAAATATCTCTCTCATCAACAGTATATTTTATCCAATCTCCTTCATCATTCTTTGCTAGCACTATATCTTCACCATCTAACTCAAATTTAAAACAATTTTTTCCTAAAGGATCCGCTTCATACTCTGCAACAAGAGGGAAGAATCCACCACCAGCCGCATGATTCCTATTTGCAATGTCTTGAATAACTTCCGATCCCTCTATCGCGTACTGCGTTAAATCATCTATCGCCTCGTTCTGTAAAATATCTTGCATAACATTAACAGCGATGTGCATTAAAACAACAGAGGACATACCAAGAACCACTATTGCTATCATTGATTCTACAAATCCTAGTGCTTTATATTTTTTGTTTTTTTTATCTATCTTCATATTTATTTTATTCTCCTACAATAGCCTCTATCCTCCCCGAAAGATGGTGTACCCTCATAGTCCTAGGAGCAGCTGCGCCAAGAGATGTTATTGTAAAATCTAATTCCTCTATTGAATTGGGATCATTCTCTATAACAACTTGATTTTCAACTATGGAATAATTTAAGAGATTGCCTCCAGTATCATAAAAGAAAGCGCGTCCAGTAACAGATTCAAAAACAACATATCGTACATCAGAATTATACTGAACTGTGGATTTTGGCATTGTTAACTCCGTAGTATATCCTAATAGAGTCTTTAGTGTATCTCCGGCTTCAGTACACAAACCACTCTCAATACTTCCTACTGGCAACTTCGCTCCATTAAGGTTCCCCTCACCGCTTTTGTAACCTGGAACTTTAGACCTAGTCGTTTCGTCACCATAGTCTGGAAAAGGATTACACCATTTAAATGTCATATATTTACCATCTGGATCTAGTTGGGAGAAATCGATACCTAGACCATACAACCAATTCTCTTCTGTATTTCTTTCTAAAAGCATAGAGGCCCGCTGAACAGCTCTAATGTCTTGCTCCATGTTAAGCATGTATTCATTCATCTTTACGGTATCTTGCAGACCTGAGAACGATGTAAACGTCATACCCATTAAAATCATCATAATGGACATAACAATAAGCATCTCTACAAGGGTAAAGGCAGTATATTTATTTCCCATTCTTTAATTTACCATATTTCCACAAAGTTAAGAAGGTAATAATAGATCTGTTCGCCATACAGAACTGTAATAACAAAGGATATTGAAAAAAACGGAATCATTGGAACTTTAGCTCCTTTTAGACTTATCTTCTTACTAGCAAGAAGTACTAAGGAGTAGAGTAGGGCTATGATTATCCCGAGCCAAAACATTACCAGATATTGTTGCCAAGAAATTAGTATTCCCAAACCAAAAAGTATTAAGAGGTCTCCAGTACCAAAAGACTTTTTGATAAGGTTGAGGATTATTATCAAGACAGCAAAGATAGCAGGAAGTATTATGTTGGAGATATCAAAAGCAAAGAGGAAGTAAAAGATTAGGGTTGCTGCAAGAAAGGCATGGATTAGGTCTTTATATACTGCCTGTTCTTTAATATCAAAGTACGAGAGGATGAAAAGAAACATAACTACTAGCCATAGATACCAGGGCATGGCGTAAACAAAAAATAGAACAAATATAGTACCAAGAAATAATTCAGAGAGAGGGTAATACAAATTTACTTTCTCCCCACACTTAGGACATTTTCCTCGGATGAGAAGATAACCAATGATTGGTATAAGCTCCCACCATTTAAGAATCTTTTTACAATTTTCACAATGTGAACCTTGTTTTATTATTTCTGGATATTTATATCCTTTTTCTAAGCGATAAAGGGTAGCATTTAAAAAGCTTGCCACCGCCGCGCCGAAAAAGAACATCCAAATATTTATTAGAATCATAGATATATAATAGCAGAAAATAAAAACCCCTCTCTAGGGTGAGAGGGGTTCGTTTACTATCTAAACATTATTTCTTGTTAATCAAGATTACTGCCATGCACCATTATCCCAGTTTGAAGTTGACTGATAAGGATTAGTCGTTGCAGCAAAGTAAGTCATCCAAGGAGAACCCGGCTCCGCTGATTTCTCTATCAATGGGGAGTCTAGAGTTAGCGTAACTCCACCTGCATCCTTCACTCCAGCGTTAAAACCATTCCCAGCACAATAGACAGCACTATCGTCCCTTGCGACATTGGTTTCCCAAATACCGCGCATAGTTACACATACCAAGACCGCCTGGTCATCATTTGCTCCTCCAACAAAGTACATATATGTCGCCCCAGAACCTCCATTGAAAGCTCCCAAATCCATATACTCACCTAGCATATCAGGATCTTGCATCAATGTGGCTGGAGTACAAGTAACAGCTGCTCCACCTGCATCTTTACAATCAGTTGGCAGAGGGTATTTCATATTATCAACATAGTATGCCTGCAATCCTTCATATAGCTGGTCCGCACCAGTTCTGTGAGCAACATCTGATGCTCTGTTTAGTGCAAAACTACCTGCAGCGATACCTACAACCATAAGGATTATGAGGATACCCATAACTACGAGCATTTCCACTAGTGTAAACGCTCCATATACTCTCTTTTTCATAAAATTAGACAGTTTAAAAATTTATTTTTATATATATGTATACAAGTTACACAAAAGAGACAAGTGTGTCAAGAGCTTATCCCATAACAGCAGACAGTTGGAACATAGGCATATATACCCCCAAAGCTATAAAACCAATTGCCACACCCATAACTACAAGGAATACAGGTTCAAGTATAGTAGAAAGGTTTCCAGTTGCTGTATCTACCTCACTTTTATAGTATTCTGCGACCTTAGCTAGAACAGTATCCATCTCCCCCGTTTCCTCTCCAACAGCAACCATACTGCTGACGAGTAGGGGATAGTATTCGCTTCTTGCTATTGGAATAGCCAAAGGGCCTCCCTTTTCAACTTCATCTTTTGCCTCCATTAGGGTTTCCCTAAACATTGTATTACTTAATGAATCTGCTGTAAGTTCAATTGCTTTAATAATTGACAAACCACTTCCTAAAAGTAATGAAAGAATTCTAGTAAACTGAGAAATCTGCATTTTAGCTACTATATCCCCTATAACAGGAATTTTTAAAACAAGCTTATCAAAAGTTCGTTTTCCCCCAGGAGAATCAAGATAAAATTTCCCACCTATAAACAGTACCAAACCTCCTACGACAAGTGCCCACCAGTAATTAATAAAGAAATCACTCATACTCATAAGGAACCTAGTTATAAATGGCAACTCTGCATCAAAGTCATCATAGATATCTGCCATAGCAGGAACTAAAACAAACATCATAAGCACAAGAACAGCAACAATAATTACAAGAATAATTGCAGGATATATCATTGCAGATTTAATCTTGCTTCCAAGTTCATCTTTCTCCTCCAACTCAGTTGCCAATCTCTCAAGAACAATCTCTAAATTACCACTTTCCTCTCCAGCTTCAATTAAGTTAATCGTTATGTTGTCGAAAACCTCTTCCTCCTGCCTAAAAGAATCTGCTAAAGTCTTACCAGATTGGACTGAATCTAAAACATTCTTCAGAACTCTTCTAAATAGTGGATTCTCTGTCTGTTGGGTCATAATTTCCAATGAACGAGAAAGGGGTAATCCTGCTCCTACCATCGTGGCCATCTGCCTCATGAAGACAACCTTCTCTTTCATTGGAACTCCACCAATATTTATCTCATTAAGCCTCTCTAGATTAATACCCGTAGCTTCCTTAACTGATACAACTAGTAAACCTCGGTCGTGGAGGATATCTGCTACTGCTTGTGGGTCTTTTGCCTCAACCTCTCCTGTTACAGGTTTACCCTTAGCATCTCTTGCAGAATATTTAAATTTTTTCATATTCTTAGTTCTTTAATAATCTTAAAACTTCTTCTGGATGTACTGCATATTCCTGAGCCTTCTGGACAGAAATCACACCTTCCCTAACTAGATTCACAAGAGATTTCTCGAGATAAATCATCCCTATGTCAGAACTTGTTCTAATCACATTATCTACCTGATGCATTTTCCCTTCTCTAATCATATTACTCACTGCAGAATTATTTAACATGACTTCCGAAACAGCCCTTCTACCACCAGAATCCATAGGAACAAGCCTCTGAGCAATAACAGCCTCCAGAGTGTTTGCAACCTGTGTTCTAACCTGTTGTTGTTGGTTTTCTGGAAACACATCAATTATTCTGTCAAGAGTCTGAGATGCACTGTTAGTATGAAGAGTAGCGAATACTAAGTGACCAGTTTCTGCTAAAGTAATAGCGAAAGCAATAGTCTCAAAGTCTCTCATCTCTCCAACCAGTATGACATCTGGATCTTGTCTTAATGCACTTCTTAAAGCTATATTCCAAGAGTGGGTGTCGTCATTCATTTCTCTTTGATCAATTAAAGCCCTCTTCCCATCAAACACATATTCTATTGGATCCTCAATGGTAACTATATGACAAAACCTAGTCCTGTTTATTGCTTCTAAAATTGCAGCTATTGTCGTACTTTTACCATGTCCAGTTGGACCAGTAACAAGAATTAAGCCTTGTTTTAATTTAGCAAATTGATTATATATCTGTGGCAACATTAATTCTTCTATAGTTCTTATTCGAGAGGGGATTAACCTCAATGCCGCTGAAAGATTCTTCATAGAATAATATGCATTTATTCTGAACCTCGCATTCATCGCCCCCTCATAAGTGTATGCAAAATCTATTTCTCTATTGACCTCCAGAAGTTCCTTTTTCTCATCATTTAATATTGAATATATTAATCTCTCTGTATCTTCCGAACTTAATAAGTTCTCATCCAGATTAATTAATTCACCATCTATTCTTAATATTGGAGGATAACCAACAGAAAGATGTAGGTCTGAAGCATTCCTATTAACAGCCTCTGATAACAATTGGTGCATTGTCAATTCGCCAGGAGTTCCAGTCGTCATCTGAATTCCTCCCTGACTACGCTGATCCTCTATATCTTTTTGCTTCTGCACAGCATCTTGTTGTGCTTTCTGTCCTTTCTCTTTTGAGTCCCTAGCTTTCTCTTCCACACTTGGCATTATTTTATCCAAGGTCTCATTGAATTTTGGCAAGTCAGAAGGAAGAGGGTCAAAACCTTCTCCTATCGGTGTTGGAACAACTGGATTCACTTGAGCAGTTTGATCAGGAGCAAGCTTCTGTCCTTTCCCTGGCAAAGGAGTTGGCTTTGGAACATATGTACCACTCGATTCAGAAACACTCTCTTCTGTTTCAGGAAGTGGTGGTGGGGTAAATTGCTCAGTAGAACTAGGAACATTTGCTACACCAGTCTGTGTAGCTTGAGTATTTGGTACTGATTGAGAATTATCTTGAACTAATTGGTCTAAATTCTTTTTAAGTTCTTCTACTTTCTTATCTTCATCCTGCTGGCTTCCAGAAGTTACTGGAGTAGGGGAGTTTGAAACTCCATCTGCTGGAGTATTATTCGAACTGAAGTCCGGATAAGAAAATTGTGGATTGTCTTTTGGGGCAGTATTTTGATCCATATATATTTATAATACCAAAAATTTATTCTTTTGAAACCCTTAGAACTTCTTCCAATGTAGTTATACCTTCTAAGGCCTTTAAATAACCATCTTGTAGCATTGTCACCATTCCTTCTTCAACAGCAACATTCTTTATTTCATCCGCTGAAACATTATCCATAATCATCCTACTTATTTTCTCTGAGACATCTAACACTTCAAAAATACCAATTCTCCCAGAATAGCCCATACCTCCACATCTATCACAACCAGTTCCTCTGTAAAGATAGATTACAGGCTCTCCATCGGCACCTACTTCTGGAGGCCTCATAGTTATTGGCTCTCCATTAGAACTTGCCTCTTTTGAAGCGTAAACTCTTTGGAGATAAGGGACAATGTCAAACTCCTGTTTGCCTGCTAAAACCTCTTTAATATTCTTAACTACTTCTGGAGGGGCAGGGTATGCTTCCATACAATCCTTACAAATTCTTCTAGGCAATCTCTGAGCAGCAATGCAACGGAGTGTAGAAGCAAGAAGATAAGATTCTACACCCATATCTAGAAGCCTCGGGATAGCTGCAGCAGCACTGTTTGTGTGTAAAGTAGATAGTACCAAGTGACCAGTAAGAGAAGCTTGCACAGCAAGTTCTGCAGTTTCTTCATCTCTAATCTCTCCAACCATTACTATGTCCGGGTCCTGTCTCAATACAGATCTCAAACCGTTAGCAAATGTAAGACCAATATCTGGATTAATCTGGATCTGAGTTACACCAGGGATTCTAATTTCAACAGGGTTTTCAAGAGAGATAATATTTACCTTAGGATCGTTAACCTTAATAAGGGAAGATGCTAAAGTTCTAGTTTTACCACTACCAGTAGGACCAGTAATCAATGAGATACCATTTGTAACACTCAAAGCGTCTATAAAAGTTTTATAAGCATTGCCCCTCAACCCCGTTGTCTCAAGAGTTATCTCACTAGACTCAGACTCAAGAAGTCTCATAACAACCTTCTCTCCATGAATTGTAGGCATGACAGAAACACGCAAGTCTATCTTGGTATCTTCTATTTTAATAGGAAATCTACCATCCTGTGGCAACCTTCTTTCATCTATTTTAAGGTTGGACAGTATCTTAATTCTAGAAACAATTGCAGGGGCAAGATTCTTTGGCAATGTAAGTCTTTCTGTCATAACACCGTGGATTCTAAACCTAACCCTAACTCTTTTTTCCAAAGGTTCTATATGAATATCTGAGGCCTTCGAGGTAACAGCATACTGCAACATCGAGTTAACAATTCTAGCAACAGGGGCTGAAGACAAATCTGAACTAGAAAAAAGGTTAGGATCCTCACTAATTTCGGTAATAGGGACATCCACATCTTCGAGAGCTTCAGAAACCTCTGAACTCATAACATCTCCAACCCTTCTGTCTAGGATAGAATTTATTGCCTCTCTAGTAGCAATATAAACCTGTATCCTAGTCCCTGGAGGATATTTTCTCTGCAAAGCCTGTGTCGCTTGCACATCAAAGGGATCCTGCATTGCAATCTTTACAAAATCCTTTCCTCTTTCAAAAGGAACAGCTCTATACTTGTTCAAACTATCTACATTAACCTCCCCCAAAACACTTTCTGTTACACTAGCTTCTCCTAGATCAACAAAGGGGATTCCGAAAATTTCTGCCTTACTCTTAGCAATGTCTACTTCTGTAGCCAAACCAAGCTCTTGCAATATAACCTCTTCTGGTTTCTGCGAACGGCTTTTCTCAAGGACAATCTTACTTACGTCATTGTCATCTATTAATCCACTATTTTGAAGATGCCTCAGTAGTGAAGTTACGGCAGCCATTGGGCAGATTTTGTACAAATATTATCTCTTTTCAGTTTAAGTCAATCCCGAAGGATAGTCAACTATCCGAGAATATCTCTGAATTCTGAACCTCCTTATGTGGTAGAATTTAGAATGACTTATATAATTGCAAACAAAAAAGAACGCCTGCAAAAACAAGAGCTAAAAAGGCTTCTTATCAAATTATTCGGTAAGGAAATCTCAGATTCTCCAGACATACACATATTAAATCCTGAAGATAAAAACTCAATAGGGATAGAGGAAGTAAAAGAGCTACAACAATCAATGAGGTTTAAACCCTTCCAAGAGGAGGTTCAGGCAGGAATAATACTGAATGCTCAGAAGCTGACACATCAGGCGCAAAATTCAATGCTAAAAAGCCTCGAGGATTCCTCAGAAACCTCTGTATACATCCTTTGCGTAGACAATGAAAAAAATCTGTTACCCACAATAAGATCCAGAGGGGTGGTTCTTTACCCCAAGAAAGAAACGGAAAAGGAGGGAGACACCACAGCAGACAAGAGCGAGATCGAAAATGTTATGGAAACTTTTTTCGAACTATCCTCAATAGAACAATTCAACATAATTGAAGAATATTCTGAGAATAAAGAGAATTCCCTCACCTTCATAAACGGCATAGAGGAGAGCCTCAGAGAACAACTTGAATTAGATATAAAAAATGGTAACATTGATAGTTCCCAGAGGAACTTAGAATTTCTCAAGGTAGTGGAAAAGAGTAGAGAAAAAATCTCTTCAAACTGCAATAGAAAGCTCACTCTGGAAGCCATGATTATGCAGCTTAAGACTTAACATTCAGGCTAAAAACAGGTAAAATGTAAAGTTCAAGGTGCGAGATTTAAATTACATACTCTAGATAGAATATGGCCGAAAAATCCGGATACAAAGTTTCAGATATCCAAGTTTTAAAAGGTTTAGAAGCAGTCAGAAAAAGACCTGCTATGTATATCGGTTCTACCGACAAGCATGGGCTTCATCACATCTTTACAGAGATTTTAGACAACTCTGTAGACGAGGCTATCGCAGGATACTGTAAAAACATCTGGGTTATCCTAAACAAAGATGGCTCCTTAACCGTTAAAGATAATGGTAGAGGTATTCCAGTAGATAAGCATCCCGAAACAAAGGTCTCAACATTAGAGACAGTTATGACTAATCTTCACGCAGGAGGTAAGTTTGAGAAAGGCGCTTACAAAGTGTCTGGTGGTTTACATGGAGTAGGTATGAAGTGTACAAACGCCCTTTCTGAATGGATGCAAACAACAGTTCACTTTGACGGAGGAATATATACACAAAGATATGAAAGAGGAGTCCCTGTAGCACCCGTTAAAAGGATAGGGGATACCAAAGAGACAGGAACGGAGCACACCTTTGCACCAGATCCAACAATATTTTCTGAAACAGAATTCGACTTTGACGCAATAGTTAAGAAATGTAGACAACATGCATACTTAACTGCTGGGTTAAGAATATCTGTAATAGATCAAACCGAAGAGGAAGAGAAAAGATATGACCTCTATTTTGAAGATGGAATTAAATCTTATGTTCAGTTCTTAAACATAGATAGCAAATTAATCGGAGAAGAACCTCTTTACATTAATAAGACGGACGAGGATGTCGTAGTTGAAGTAGCGATGCAATATACCGATGGAATGGAAGAGGATGTTAGATGCTACACAAACAACATTGTAAACCCAGAAGGAGGTACACATCTAGCCGGTTTCAGAACTGCTGTAACTAGTGCTTTTAACAATTACGCTCAAAAGGAGGAGCTATTAAGAGGTGTAGACGGGAATCTTAATGGAGATGACGTGAGAGAGGGCCTAACTGCCGTCGTATCTGTTAAGGTTGCAGACCCGCAATTTGAAGGTCAGACAAAAATAAAGC
>CAYRDH010000010.1:0-19263 GCA_964423025.1 uncultured Candidatus Saccharibacteria bacterium
CACTCTTCAACTTTTAAGGAGCTGAATGAGGTTACATACAGAAGATAAATCAATATCTTTGTATCAGGTGTTCGTTAGAGAAAAGACTCTCTAAGAGGAAGCCAGTATCTTCTTAGTATCCCAAACTCGAGAGGATTTTAACATACTAAATAGTAGTATGCAAGAGGTTTTGTCTAAATATTTTTAGATTGGTCCCTCATTGTTAAATATTACGTAATCAAAGATAGAATCATGCCATTTTTCTTCCGGTATAAGGATCTCTTTTCCTCTATATACACCATTACAATTAGCAGTTGCTCTTAACTGGTACATTTGTAGTCCCTGCGCACATTCTACAGATGGTAAATTAGTTGTGGAATCAACAATCGAATAGCCTATATCCACAGTTCCTCCTATTGCCGTAACCCTTATCTCTGTTGGAGAACTGCTAAGGCTCATTGGAAACCCTAGAACATTCCCCTCTGTGGGGACTTTTTGCCATGGGCTCCCTGGGTCATAGAACCTAGAGACGTCGTTACAGTTTATTCCATCATCAGAGAAACAATACTTATCTACAGAGTTACTAGAAACTTGGTACTCTTCACAATCAGTTGCAATACCGTTTGCATCGTAGTTACAATAGAACTTAGAAACAACAAATCCTGCCCTACTATCTCCTGCCATCTCTACATTTAAATCTAAACGGCAATTGCTCTTTGACTTAAGTACATCCCTCGCTGGAATACTCCAAGAATGACCAGACCTTATCTCGTAATTTTCTTCTGCACTCTTAAGTGTTATCTGGTATTCATTCCCAGCAACATTTGTCGGACATATTGGAGAGAGAAGATCTGAATAAAGCTCCCCATCAGCAGTAGGTATTATTGTAAGATAATCAGGGCTTAATAACTCTGTAATTTCACTCTTATCTTCGTTTTCTCTTAGAACAAAACCACTGTCGAGAGTAGCAGTAGGATCGGCCGCAACACCAAGAAAACTTATAGCTGCTACTACCTCGTCGGTAGGCTTAGAAGTTAATCTGTCTAAAGTAAGGTCTGCAACTTCTAGAGCCTCTGCAGACGCCCTCTCCTCTATCGTTAAGAGCTTGTCCTTCATAGCCCTGGAGTATATAGACAAGCCTAAGATAGCAGAAACAACAAGAACAACCATAGTTATGGCGAGTGCCTGTGCTTCATATTTTGTATTTCTATTATTCATATCTCTATTCATTAATATGGTTTAAATCCTACCTCTCTCTTGTACATTGCAGCCGTAGGTCCAAAGAATGCTTCTGCGAGCTTAGCATACCTAGGATCCCATGTAATTGCTGTTGTAGGTATATATGCGTTCCAAAGACCAAAACTTCTGTTAGCTTGGACTGCAGAGGTCCCTGTAGGTATATTCTGGCCGAAGGCTACTAGCCCACCATATATTTCTAACCCATCTCTTTTAGTTATAATATTGCCAAGAGAGTCATATACATCCACCAGTTGGATATCTATAATATCCTCTGCTAATAAGTATGCATCTAAGTAATCATATTTAGTATCCTCGAGAATTGTGGCATTTTGGGTCACCCAGTCTCCTGCTCCAACAGTTATACTACCACCAGCAACAAAGATACAACCATTTATGTTGTCATCACCTCCATTTATTATGTCAGGTTCTATATGTATATCTCCGCTTGCCATAATTAATGTTTTCTTATCACATATCAATTCCTTCCTTCTTTCTCCATCTGGAAACACTTTATATTCAGGCACTACATTTAAATCTCCCTGAATATTCATGTAACAATACTCCCTCTCTGCTTGGGGGAGGAAAGGCTTGACACAATAGTCGGAGATTCTATTGCTTGTAATCTCCCCAGGGAAGCCAAAAAGCCTAAAATTATTTTGCCCTAAAGCCACCATCTGCTCATCTAACCTAGCAGAGAGATATTCATACCAACTACTCATCTGGCTATTGGAGTTATATATACTACTTGCCCTAACAGCTGATAATTCAGGATGAATAAAATTGTTAATAGTGTCAGATCTAGAGGTAACAACCTCTGTCCCAATATCTAACTCCTCTGCTGTAACTTTTCTAAGTACCGAGTTTATAAATGTAGAATAGGCAGTATAGTCCTTAGCATGAGCTCCGACATCGCCTCCAGAATATACAAAACCTCCCTTAGATGTTAGCCATGGATTAATATTTATAGTGACAGGGTCATCACTGATAACATAATTACATGCCTGGTCAAACCCTGTCGCATACAGAATTATGGTGCCCTCATCATTTGTTCCAATATTTATACGAGCACTTGAATCATAGGTCTCACTTGCATCTGAATTTATAATGTTCCAAGCGTTAACATCATCTATCACCCCTATCTCCCCTTCGGAGGGCGGTGTACTTAATGTTATATTTGGATAACCTCCTGGACTTTCTAGAATGATCTCCTTCGTTGAGGAATAGCTATATCCATTAATAACCACATCTGTTGCATAAGAACCAGTACCATTGAAATTCCATAGGAGCTTTAAGACCCTAGAGAATACTGTCTCACTGGTTGGAGAACCTGATTCAAAGATAGGTCTCCTTAAGTCTATATTCCAACCCCCTGCCCTACAATCAGTGGACATGTAGAATTGATCTACTACTGTCCCCCCTGCTAGGAGCATATGCTTGTCAAATACCAAACCACTAATTTCATAATTTCCTTCTGGATATGTATTTGGAAGTTGACCTAATTCAGGAACAGTAAACTCTATTTGAATATTAAAGACAACATTGTTCCCATTAGGAGTTCCACTAGCCTCCGTTACCCTTGCCATTACACCAGCAGTTGTTCTTATCTCTCCATTAGAGGTGATATTGGCCCAGTTATAACTATTTGTTGAGTCTGCAGTGTAAATGTATGGACTATTGTTCCAAGAACCATCTCTTTGCATAACCATAACTGCAATTTGGTTAGGATCAGATCCTCCATAGGTCCCAGAAATGAATGGAAAGTCTGGGATACTACCAGTAGTTCCATTCTTACTTAACCAAACAATAGCACCTTGTATTTCATCTACTCCATCTAGATCACTACCAATAATTTCAAACTTAAGAGGATTGTTTACCTCCATCCCAGTATGAGTTGTACTTACACACCCCTTCATGGAGGTTCTATCGACCTCATTATTTAAGATATTGGGACAGTTGTAGCCTGAATCGGGATTAGGGTTATTATTCACTCTATAATAAAACTCCTCGGAATCTGAATATACCTTAGTAGTATCACATTCATTTACATCATAATATTTCCCATCTACCTTCCCCTCTGCTCCTTCTCTCAAGACATCTAAAAGGGCTTCAGTATTAGGACTAAAATTGTATTCATTACTCGTTCCTTCATTACAAAAATCTTCCCCTCTCGCACAGGAGAAGTCCATCCACTCCCCCAATCCATAGTTATTTGCCTCTACACGGTACCCAGAAACACTAGCTGTACTTGGAGTACTTCTTGCTGGAAGAACTCTTAATTTTGTATTTGTTTTTGTTGCATTTGTTGTTGGGTATTTCACAACTTTAGGCTCAACCGCAGAGGTAGAAAGAGCATAGACCTCCCCATCTATGGTCATATTCATTCCAGTAGGAGTAGCTGGTGGTTTAACATTTCTTTCCATACAGTAGTACCCTATTCTTGTTCCGGAATAGTTTCTAGAATTATCTGGACACTTGAAATTATAATGTCTTGCTTCAAATCTCCCTATGTGGGAATATGCAAGACTTCCAGATGCAGGTTGGATCTGAGTTGTACCAGAATAGTCTAATAACAAAGTTCCACCAGAATATGCATTATATACATCGTATTTATAATTTGTTGTAGTTGAATTAGAAAAGACTTTGATAGTTCCACCATTTCTGTAATCAATAATAGTTGGGCTTGCTGAATTTGTAGAAAGATTATAATCCGTAGTATTTACTCTTAAAGAAACGCTTGTTGGTGTTGCAGGGGCTGCAGGAGTTGTACAGACATAACAAGTTTTACATGTAGTTCCTCCACAGGCTACACCACAGGAATTTACATTGGTACAACATCTATCCCCACTTGAACACCCAGGCCCAGTACAAGAACCAAGAGGATAGTCACCACCACAAGTTGGAGTACAAGAACAGCCGGTGCAAGTCGGGTACACACAACAAGATCCTTGATGATAGTTTTTCACAAATGTCCAAGTATCTGGAGGACATTTGTTGAGATCACAAACATAGGCAGAAGAACTATAGGCACAATTTGAATCACAGCTGATAGTGGAATGGTAAACATATCTCTGCGTACAATAATTCTCGAAGACATTACACTTGACTTTTAAGTCCAAAACGGTTGTCCCAGCACAATAACTCCCTGTCGGACACCCAGCGTAAATCTTCCCCTCCTCAGCAGTAATCCAAAAACCAGAGAGGAAAACTACACCCAGAAACAATAATTTAGAAAATCTTTCTCTAATCTGAAATCTCATAAATTAGATATGGCATTAAAATTAACCCTTCCGATTCTCCCAAAGTAAGCCTCTCCTCCAACTTCTCCAAGCTTTCCTCATTCATAACCTCCTTTACAACCTTGAGATATTCATCAGACACGGGAATGGAAGAACTAGAATAATATAGATATTCCCAACTAGTTCCCGACTTGAAGATGGACTCCAGGTAGCTCTCTTCAAAAAATTCGTTTCCTAAAGAATCTATATCTATTTCATCAATAACAAGGTTATATGTCCACCAATTTAGTATATTCTCGTAGTTCCCGTCGAACAGGATTCCCACAACAACATCCAGTTCCCTTTCTACTCCTTGGACATCATCGTAAAGAGACTTTAATATAAAGAGTCTGACTGGTTTTTCCCCAATAATCACTTCCTCTTCATATGTCTGACCGGTGGATCTTATCTTGACCTTATTCACTTTCAGGGGATCGTAATCACTCTTATCATCGTCTGCAAAAACAATCTCTGAGGTCCCAACTGAGCTCTCCTCCTCCCCAACAGGCCCGTCTTTCTCCAAAGGGTCCTCCTTTTCGTAAAAAAGAAAAAAGTAGGTAGAAAACAGGATAGCGACGGAAGTAAGAACCAGAAAAAACCACAAGATGGTCTTCTTTTTCAATCTAAACTGTTCCTTTGGAGCAGATTCTTTTTCCACAACAAAATCTTACCTTGGAAAGAAAGATGATGTCAAGGACTTATAGATTTGGATAGAACACTATTCCGCAATATTTTCAAACCATTCAATCACACCATCCAAGCCATAGATATCATCCCAATCAGAGTATCTATCCTCCCCCATCCTAGCAACAGAATAATCCTTTAATTTAGTAAAATAATCATAAGGATCATCCGTTTCCAAAAAATCATCTGGTAATTGCTCATCCAATAGATATGACAAACCTAACAAGTATCTCAAAGTAAGCATATACTCATCCCCTGGATCTCCCTTCTCCTGTATCTCATGATGCCCTACAATATCCCAAGCAGACAAATCATACCTCTCAGAAGTAGCTTCTACTAAAGCTAAAACATTAGCTATCTGCTGTTTTGGCGGAAACTGTTCAGGGAAGTTGTAAGAATAATTTGTCCCAACCTGCTCTAAGCCCAAAGAGAAAGAATCAAAATCTTTATAACCAGCCCTAATAAAATCTACAAAGTCTTTACCTACCCCAACCTCTTCATATAAATCCGCTGTTTTAACCCTATTAAGATCCTCTCTACCAGTTTCTAAATCATAACCTATTATTACATTCCTAGCCTTGTAAGGCATAGGGCCTGTAGCTTGAGAATGGATTACCCCCACACCGTACTTGAAGGGAGGAAACAAAACTCTTCAGGAGAAGTTAAAAAGTCTAGATGAAATATAAAATCTTGATTGTTATCCTCCACACTGAAATCCCATCCAGCCCTTCATCTAATTCCTCTTCTAACGGTAAATAAACCTCTCCCTGGGTGCTTTTCCATCTGTCCAAGAAGCTTGTGTTTCATTAGGAGTGTAGTCAGAACGAGTAGTTGAAAGCAATATACTGCTCGCAAAAACAAACCTGAAAAACTTTTCCTCCCTGCTGTCTCTCTTATTCTCTTTTATCTCTCCTAGGCATTTTGATTCTATTTCTGGGTTTTCATTATTTATATTTTTCTATCCAAACTACTCAACAACTATTGAGAATAAGAACAGTTTCTATTCTCCATCATATACTGGGACACATAACATTTGCAGAATATCTACAAAAACAAAATATTATTTCAAAAATTCGGCTTCAAACACCTTCAAAAAAGAAATGATTTCAGAAGAATTATATTTTTCCCCAATCCTCAATGACTCTGGATCGTAAGAACTCATTAATTGTTCAAAGTCTTTTGTTTCTGAATCTCCAGAAAGAATAACCCTCTCCTCCCAGAAACTAAAATCTAAATCAAAATTTCCACGAGTTTGCCAGAGATCGTTCTGAAGAGATAATGTTTCCTCACGACTTATTTCGGGATTCATAAATTCGAGAGTTTCTCCCTCAGCAGTGGTTATCTCCATAAGTGTAAGAAACTTCCCATTAAAAATCTCTCCCTCTGATTCTTTTGGTGCTCCAAAAAGAATCTCGTCCCCCTTAGGGGTAACTACTCTATATATCTTAGCTATTTCAAGAGGACGAAATAAAGCAGGAGTTAAGTTATACTTCAAAACAGGAAGTTCCCTATCAACTCCAACTCCTTCTTTTTGCATTGGTATAACATACAGCGAAGGACTTAAAACTCCCCCTTCCCCATTTTCATCATAATAAATATAAGAAACAATCCTTGGAAGATAATTCCTAGGTTCTATATTTTCGGTAGATGCTAATTCATACATGCTCCAATTCGTTATGTCCAGAGTATTCACTATGCTTATATCTATAAAATTCTCATATTCCATAATTCTCTCATCACTCTCTTTCTTTGCCAACCCTTCAGAATCTAACCCCGAACCTATGCTAGGATCTAAAAAACTAAACTCTTGCTTATCTTCAGTACTCTCACTTGTTATATCTTCATGATATTGTTCACTAACAGGAGTAATATTATCCTCCTTCTCTCTTTCCTTCTGGGTATTAGCCATAACTCCAGCACTCCCTCCAGCCTGGGTAAGCATACTCCCTAGAACTACCCCTTCGACAATCCTCTTGTAAGTTTTTTTTCTTTTCTCCCTTCTTTCCTCTAAACTACCATCGGTTTCACTATCCATTACCTCTTTTTCTTGAGCATGCCCACCTGTATCTGGGTTCTTATCAACATCTAAATCATTACTAAAATCCTCTCCGTTTAAGCCTAAATTCCCGTTTTCACCTTCTATTCTCCCTACATTATCTCCATTCATACACATGTAGTGATAAATTTATATGCCTGTATTATATCACTCCAGAAAACATTCCTCAATTGTGTAAAAACTGGCTAATTACCATCCGTTAGCCATACTCTATTCTTTTTAAGCACAAATAAAAACGGCTTATACTCTTTTTCTCTCTCAAACCATTCAATTACACCATCCATCCCATATACCTCATTCCATTGCATATATCTATCCTCCCCCATCCTAGCAATAGAATAATCCTTTAATTTAGTAAAGTAATCATAAGGATCATCCGTTTCCAAAAAATCATCTGGTAATTGCTCATCCAATAGATATGACAAACCTAACAAGTATCTCAAAGTAAGCATATACTCATCCCCTGGATCTCCCTTCTCCTGTATCTCATGATGCCCTACAATATCCCAAGCAGACAAATCATACCTCTCAGAAGTAGCTTCTACTAAAGCTAAAACATTAGCTATCTGCTGTTTTGGCGGAAACTGTTCAGGGAAGTTGTAAGAATAATTTGTCCCAACCTGCTCTAAGCCCAAAGAGAAAGAATCAAAATCTTTATAACCAGCCCTAATAAAATCTACAAAGTCTTTACCTACCCCAACCTCTTCATATAAATCCGCTGTTTTAACCCTATTAAGATCCTCTCTACCAGTTTCTAAATCATAACCTATTATTACATTCCTAGCCTTGTAAGGCATAGGGCCTGTAGCTTGAGAATGGATTACCCCCACACCGTTTTTGTCAACAAATTCATCACTAACAGGATAAGAATCCACACAAAACTGAACACTAGGCTTTCCCGACCTGTTAAGACCGTTTATGGTGTTTAAAACAGTCCGGTATCCTCCGGAAGTAAGAGTTTGTGGAGCTCCATCAAAGTGTATTACAAAGAATTTAACATCACTCAATTGCTCATATGGGAAGGACAAATGCCTATCTGTCTCCACAGTAAGAACAGGATTAGTACTCTCTCCCTCTTCATAATACAATTTTCCATTCTCATCAAAAGACAACTCCGGTTGTATGGAAAGAATTTCCTTGACCTCTGGACTCAAGCTTTCTTCAAGTTCTGCAAAAACATCTTCTTCTACAACCTCCTCGTCTTTCTCCTCAACTATTTCAATTTCCTTTCCAACTATAAAACCTTCTGAATCTAATCCTGAGCCTATACTTGAAGGAAGAAAACAAAATTCTTCAGGAGAAGTTAAAAACTCTGGGAAGAATATAAAATCTTGATTGTTATTCCCTACAGTTAACATACCACCCAACTCTTCGTCTAATTCTTTTTCCAGTGGGAAATAGACCTCTTCCTGCGAATCTCTTTCTTCTATCTCAGAGGTTTGTTTCTCATTAGAAATGCAGTCAGAACGAGTAGTAGTAAGTAATATACTACTCGCAAAAATAAACCTGAAAAATTTTTCCTCTCTGCTGATTCCTTTATTCTCCTTTATCTCTCCTGGACCTTTTGATTCTATTTCTGGTTTTTTCATATATCAAAAATTTGTATTCAATCGGGCATTATACCTTTGAAACAGGCTTTTTTCAACATCTCGAACAAGGGCAAAAGATTTAAGCAGGGTTAGCCTCCTTTACTTTTCTTGTACATCTCTTCTAATTCATTTAGCCCTGTAGCCTCTGTAATCATCTTATCCCTTCCCCATACGGTTAATCTAGGGAATCTCAGAGACAAATACTCGCTATCCTTGCTCCTACTTATTTCGTCAGCCTCAACTGTAAAAACAATTTTAGGTTCAACCCATACATCTGGCTGTAGAGACTTTTCTACGGTAACATTCTTAGGCTTTTCATCTAAAGAGTCTTCCTGAAGTTCATCTGAAATATTCTTAAGCTGTTCATCACTAAACCCTGTCCCTACATTACATATTGCAATAAACATATCTTCCTCTTCGTTGTAGATTGCTCCCAAGACAGAACCCATTCCAAGATCTTTTCTTCTACCGGAACCAAAATTATAGCCAACCGCTACAAGGTCTATAGTATCAACAAGTCCCTTCATCATAGACTTTTTAAGCTTAATCCACTCATAATTTCTTGTCCCGGGAAGATAACCCCCACTTTTCTGTTTAGCTATCAAACCCTCATGGCCTTCTCCTATCTTTTCGTTAAAGATTTCTTTGAGGTTGTCGATATCATTAACTGTAATTGTCTCCGTAATTGCTATACCCCCGTCGGTATCTATATCTCCGAGTTTTGCTATTCTATCAAGGGTATTCTCAGTCATAAGTGACTTCCCATTTAAATAGAGAACATCAAAGACCATGGCCCTAACGGGAACCTGTTTCTTCAAATCCGTTACCTCGTATTTCCTTCTCCTCTGCATGGTATCTTGGAATGGAAGAAACTTCTGATTCTCCTCGTCCCAACCTAGAACCTCAGAATCTAATATAAATGACTCTGCCTCTATCCCCTCTGCTGCCTCAACAACTTCTGGGAACATATCTGTTACATCCTCAAGATTCCTTGTAAAAAGCCTAACATTAGACTTTTTATCCTTAATCTCAAAGAGAGAACCATTCTCCTCCTTCTTAATATATTTAAACCATATTGCCTCTTTCTCTGAAACACTCCACTCTTTAAACTTGTGAATCTGGCACCTTAATCCATCATACTTTGCCTGTACTAGGAACTCCTCCCCTAGCCTGTCGAAAACCTCTTCTAATTCTCCTACCCTTTCCACTAGCCTAGACATCACAGGGATACCTGGTTGAACCTTAACTGCGGAGAGATTCTTTAGAGCTTTATCTCTCTTCTTTCCAGAAACTAAGGAACATATATAACCGATGTCTGCATGAGCACCGTATGCCCTATCTAGTTCTTCTTTAAGGCTCTTATCTCCTACGATCATTACAGAGAACACATCTAGAAGTGTTTTTGTATTAACACCAAATCTAAGGTCTCCGCAGACTATTCTTGAGAAATATTTAGCCTCTAAGGGTGAAATCTTACTTAGTGTATCTACTATTATTTTATTCTTACTCTCTACAGAGCCTGTTCCTTTTGCATTAACTATATCCCAGAGAAGATCGTAGGCTTCCTGAAGAGTTAATCCTGAGCTTTTGAAGCCAATCTCTTCTGTAAAATATTGAAGAATATCTCCAATATCTCCTAATTCCTCCATCTTTTTATCTATATCCTCGCCTAGATTCCTTGTCTTAGACATATCTTTAAGGAGAGATAGAAAGCTTTTTTCAGAATAATTAAATTCACTGTCAACAAAAAGAGGTGCAACCCTACCTAAGGTTAAGTAGGATAATACCTGGGAATCTAGAGGGCCTAATTCCTTGTAGAAATTAGACAGAACCTCCGTCATTTCGTTCCTTGAATCCGTACCCTCAAGGGTATTAAAAATGTCACAGACATGGGAAAAACTAACCTTACTCATATTCTTAACTCTTATATATATACTGTGTTGACTTTGTTGCTCCTCGCTGGAGAACAAGTCCTGCTTCTACTAGCTTGTCCATATCTCGTCTCACTGTTCTTGTTGAAACGCCTGGAACAAGTTCATATATCTCGCTGGGTTCCATTATGCCCCTACTCTCTATCTCCTGAAGTATCTTCTTCTGCCTAGCGTTTAAGTCCTCTGGGATTGATGTTTCTTCTGGGAGCTCTTCTTTTTCTTCAGTTTGTTCTTGAACACTATTTTTTACCCTACTCTCTCCCTCAGATTCTCTCTTGGGCTGGTGTTCAGTTTTTTTACCCTCCCCCCGCTTCAAAAATATGATCAAAAACAGGGTCAGACCAAAAGTCAGAAGAGTTATTAAATTGAACAGTAGGGAATTGTCTTTTTTGTGTTCTGAATTCATAACAAATTATATATCTATTTTGCTATTTTGTTAAACAGAACAGAGGACAGAGTGATAAAAATAGGTAGAAGACCCGTATAAAGGCCTTTATTAAAGCATTTCGGACTATTAAGGAGGTTAGTGGATGGAAATTACTTCAATTCGGCCATATTGTCACCAGTAGAAGAATGGACAACGAGGGGAACTTCTAAAGAAACAACTTCTTCCATTAAAGTTTCTGCTTTCTTTATAAATTCTTCCGCTTTATTCTCTTGTACTTCAAATATTAGTTCGTCGTGGATTTGTAGCAATATATAAGCCTTTTCTTTAAATTTCTCTTCTATCATTTCGTCTAGCTTTATCATAGCAAGCTTCATAATATCTGCTTCACTTCCCTGTATCGGCATATTTACAGCCTCTCGTTGTGCAGCCCTCATCATTCGAATATTCCTGGATCTTAGCCCTTTAATATGTCTTGTTGTTCCGAACATACTCTGAACATAACCCTTTTTGTAGGCTTCCTTCTCTAGCCCTCTTATATACTCCTCTACTCCTTTGTAGTGCTCAAAATAGCTCTGTATGTAGTCTGCAGCGACATCGCTATCTATACCTAACATACTGGCTAGACCGTAAGCTGTTTGACCAAAGAGAATTCCAAAGTTTACTGTCTTACCAACACTTCTCTCCTTCTTCGTGACTTCCTCTACTTCCTTATCTAATAGCCTTGCTGCTGTTGCTTTATGTATATCTAAATCATCGTTAAAGTCCTTTATTAAAAGGTCATCTTTAGATATATCTGCCATTATTCTAAGCTCTATCTGGGAGTAGTCTATACCTATAAACTTAAAGCCTTTTCTTGGGACAAAAGACTTCCTGAGTTCCTCTGCCCATTCTCCTTTTAGAGGGAGATTTTGCATATTAGGATTGGAAGAAGAGAATCTTCCAGAGGTCGTTCCTGTTTGGTTGAAGCTTGTGTGTATGGATCCCCTACCATCTTCCTCATTATCCGAGGCCATCTCTAGAAGTGGTTTTGTGTAAGTAGTAAGCATCTTGTTTAATTCTCTATATTCTAGTAATTTTTCAACCATTGGATGTGTGCCTTTAAGCTCTTGTAATACAGATTCCTTAGTAGAACCTCTGCTTTTGTTTGGGAGATCTAGTTCATTAAAGAGAACATCTGACAACTGTTTGGGGGAATTTATATTGAATTCATGACCAACGGTATCATAGATTTCCTGGGTTAAGGTTTTTACTTTCTTATCGAGCTTCTCATTCATTTCTGAAAGATGATTAATATCAACCCCGACCCCTCTATCCTCCATCTTAGAGAGAATCTTAGATATTGGTAGCTCTATTTGTCTTAATACATTGAGAAGGTAATTCTCCTTTATTTTCAATTGTTGTTCTATACTTTTCCTTGTGTAGTCATAAAGCTCTATATCATTAGCTTTCTTCACCTGATTCTCTCTAATCTCTTCTAAGACGTTTAAAACTTTACTGAGGTCACTAGGGCTTATCTTTTCCTGAAGAATTTGAGATGAATAATCGAAGGAGAGATCTTTTAGAGTGTACCCCCTTCTTTCAGAGTTTATTAGGTGAGCAAAAAGTCCGATATCTATGATTTCCTCTCCCTCCAAAACAAACCTTTGTGAAACCCCTCCTTCTGGCTGGTAGAGGATGGTTTCACATTCGCGGGCTTCCGTGCAACATGGTTCTTTGCATAAAATGTCCTCTTTTTCTCCCTTCTTATCCACAATCCTGGCCATGTAGTATTCGGACTCCGTAATAGATCCCTCTGGGGGAATCGCTGCTAATACTAGACTTTTAACATTCTCTAGCTTAATCTCAAACTCTTCTTTGCTTGTCCACTCCACTTCAGAATTAGTCGAAAAGATATCTAACTGGCTAGTTGGGCTATTATTTTCATTTGATTCTATTTCGTCTAGCCTTGAAATTAGAGACTTAAAAGAGAATTCCTTAAACAGCTCTAAAACTTTCTTCTTGTCAAAATCTCTTAAGAGGCACTCTTCTAAGGGGACCGTTACATCTACCTCCTGCTCTATCTTAGCTAGCTTTCTACTCATTTCTGCCTGTTCCACACCTTCCCTTAGGAGGTTGGCTTGTCTGGTCTTTATGTCTTTAAGATTATGGTAAATGGTATCTAGATCTCCGTATTTTCCTAATAGGTCAGTTGCTGTTTTCTTCCCTATTCCCTTTATTCCGGGGATATTGTCGGAAGAATCTCCTGCAAGAGCCTTGAAATCTACTACCTGTTCTGGATAAAGATCCATATATTCATAGGTCTTTTCTCTATCATAAGCTACAAGATCTTTAAAACCTCCGTTGGGCAAACAAACTCGGACATTTTCATTTACAAGCTGTAGGAGATCTCTATCTCCACTGAGGATGTAAAGGTCCATGTTCTCATTACTCCACTTCTTTTCGGACACATATTTAGCGATAGTCCCAAGAATGTCGTCAGCCTCAAATCCCTCTTTCTTGATTATTGGGATATTGAAAGCCTTTAAGATTTCCTCTACAAGAGGGAATTGATCTATTAAGGATTGGTCCGTGGGAGCTCTGGTCCCTTTATAGTCTGGGTATTCTACATGCCTGAATGTCGGTTCGTGCGTGTCAAAAGCGCAGAGAACATATTTGGGTTCAAATGATTTTAATGCTGAAAGAAGCATTACAGTGAAGCCATATACTGCGTTAACTTGGACACCATCCTCCGTTGTGAGATTTGGGGGATAAGCATGGAAGGCCCTATGGACAATAGCGTTAGCGTCTATTGCAAGGAACCTATCCTTTCCGTTACTAGGTAATGTCATGCTTTGATTATACTAGAGTATTTTGTTAAATAGAAATGACGAGATTACTCTCGTATTCCTCCTCCTCTGTAAAAGCAAGCTGAAGGTATGCGTCTTTTGGCTGCAAACCTCCATAAAGGCTTGAGAATCTCTGCATAGATCTTAAAAGTCTTATATATGTCATCCTGTCTCCATAAAACTTTTCTCTATTCCTTCTACCTATTGCAACAACTGGATGGTCCCCATATTCTACAAAACGGAGATTGTCCTCCTTCCATCTCGCAATATCCATTCTACCCCTTGGGTTAAGAAAGTAGGCATCTGGAATACCATAGCGTCCCCAATCCACAAAGAGAACATCTGTATTTATCTGGGGGTAGCTATGAGTGAATTTAGGAGTATGCCCCCAATCTAATTCAACATCTTTTTTAGCTGTTTTCCTTGTCATAATAAGTTCTACCTTGTAAACCCTTAGGTAGGGAGAGGCATCGATACCATCAAGAGGTTCATGTGGAGAATTTGGGTATGCATAAAAAGCCATCCTGTTGGCGGAACCAGGTTTACCAGTAACAAAAACCTTTCTGCCGTCACTACTTATGGTATATGCTTCTGTTGGTTTAATATTGTAAGACTCCTTTCCTACTCGAACTCCATCTAGAATCTTCTCAGCAAGGATAGCTGTTGAACCAGAGATGTTTTCTAGAACTTCTAGATTATGAACTAACTCCTCGTCCTCTGGAGTAAAAGGAATTACATATTCCTGGAGGTCTTTTTGCTCTGTGGAATTCTCAATGGAAAATCCTTCCGTAAAAATGTTTGCCACTGTTATGTGTAATAAAAATTTAAAAGGCAGTAATATACTCACATTCTATGAGCCCCCTACTCTTCTGTCAAGGAAGATAAGGACTTTTAAGAGATTATTCTTTAAACATCTCTTCAAACTCTGGTCCAGATACAACCTCTTGTTCTAATAGTTTCTTAACTAGTTTCTCTACATACTCTTTTTTGCTTTTTAGAATCTCCTTTGCATCTTTGTAGGCGTTATCTACCAAATCTCTAACCTCTTGGTCTATTAACTTTGCAACATCCTCACTGTATTCTCTCCCTCCTCCATACATATAACCTAAGTGCTTAGTTTCTTCCAATTCTCCATATTTAATAAGACCCAACTTTTCACTCATACCGTAATCCATTATCATTTTCTTGGCTGTTTCAGTAACTTGCTGAATATCATTAGATGCCCCAGATGATACATCCTCTAGGAAAATTTCTTCTGCAGCTCTTCCTCCAACCCCTGTTCTTAACCATGCTAACATCTGCTTCTTGTAGAGGAATTTTCTCTCCTTCTCTGGTAAGTAAACAGTTACTCCACCACTAGCTCCTCTAGAGATAACAGAGATTTGCTCTACTGGATCTGAACCTTCTGTAAACTTTGCTACAATGGCATGTCCAGCTTCATGGTAGGCAGTCTTCTTTATATCATCCTCCTCTTTATCACCCTTCTTCTTTCTTCCAAGCTTAACCTTCAAGTAAGCCTCCATTAAATCATCTTGACTAATCTTTTTCCTGTCGTCTTTTGCAGCCATAATTGCAGCTTCATTCAAGAGATTCTCTAAATCTGCCCCTGAATAACCTATTGTCTTCTTAGCAACACCATCTAAATCTATATCCTCTTCAAATTTTTTATTCTTTGAATGAACCTCTAAGATTGCTTTCCTTTCTTTGTAATCTGGCATAGGAACATAAACAGATCTGTCAAATCTCCCTGGCCTTAAAATTGCAGGATCTAAAACATCTGGTCTGTTAGTTGCTGCAAGAACAATAACGTTCTCTCTCTCTTCTAACCCATCCATTTCTACAAGAATCTGGTTAAGAGTTTGCTCACCTGCCCCAGAATGTAAAACAGTTCCTCTCTTTTTAGCAACAGCATCTATTTCATCTATAAAGATAATACAAGGGGAAGCTCTTCTTGCTTTGGTGAAAAGGTCTCTTACCCTAGAAGCTCCCGCACCTACCAACATCTCTTCAAATTCTGAACCGGAAGTATGGAAGAAAGGAACTCCCGCCTCCCCTGCAATTGCTTTAGCAAGAAGGGTCTTTCCTGTTCCTGGTTCCCCTGTTAAAAGAACTCCTCTAGGAATCCTTGCACCTAAGTTCATATATTTTTTAGGATGCTTAAGAAAATCTACAATCTCTGTCAATTCTTCTTTAGCTTCCTCTATTCCGGCGACATCTTCAAAAGTAACACCTGTTTTCTTCCCCATAAGAAGCCTTGCTTTACTCTGCCCGAAATCTAGAATCTTTCCACCAGAGCCCTGCATATTCTTAAGCATTATGTATACCAGCACTAGTGCTGCGCCAAAAAAGATGAAAGTTATGATATCCCCAAAAGTTATTCCTAACTTAGGCTCATAAAAGTCATTCCCTAGTTCCTTTATATTTATCTCAGCATCCGAAAGAATTTGGTAGAAATCTGCTTCAGGAGGTAAAAGTGCATACTTCTGTAAAGTATCATCATCTTCCCCTGTTTCCAGAAGAACCATGTCATCTTTTAGAATAATTTTGTCGTAATTTTCTTCGGAGATATCTGTAACTATTTCACTTATGGAGACTTCTTCCCCTGTAAAAGAGAATGTTCTAAAGATAAAGATCCCAAGAGAAAGTATTAAGGAGAAGATTAACACAATAACAAAACTAGGCATCTTCCCCTTCCTTTTTGGAAGTTTTCTTATATCTACCCTAACTATTTTGTCGTCCTTTTTTTTAGAATTGTCCATGATCTAGGAAATTAATTTATTCAGAATAATATGGTGGGAACTGGAATCGAACCAGCGACCTTGGGTTTATGAATCCCATGCTCTAACCTTCTGAGCTATCCCACCAGGGTCTCATAATTATATCAAAGTATGTTTTAAAAGAGTATTAATTAGCCTTTCCTGTGTATTCCCCACTCTCTGTGTTTATTCTAATAACATCACCCTTCTTGATAAATAGTGGGACTTGAAGTTTGTATCCTGTTTCAACAGTAACAACCTTAGTTGCGGAATTAGAAGTATTACCTTTAACAGCGTCTACAGATTCCGTAACCTTTAGGTCTACTGTAGGATTTTCTCTTATTGTAAGAACTTTTCCCTCATACATCATTATTAGATGAGAAGAACCTTCTTTCAAAAAGTTTGCATAGTTCCCCAAGGTATCCTCTTTAGATATTGGAAGTGTTTCGTAAGTTTCAGAATCCATGAAATAGGCACTACTCTTATCTGAATAGAGGTATTGCATCTCCTTTGTCTCTGGCTGTATATACTCTACTTTTGTTCCTGCCTTGATAGTTTCTGTCAGGATCTGACCCGTATCTAAAGCCTTCTTCTTCATTATGATTAATCCCCCTTGTCTACCCTGGGTTTTTAATTTTCTGTCTATTAAATGAAAAACTCTCCCATCTTGGAGAATATACATTCCTTTTACTGGCTGATCTGTTAATGGCATATTTCTATTTTTAAAAAGTTAAAAACAGTGGAAAATGGTTGCGGGGGTCGGATTCGAACCGACGACCTCCAGGTTATGAGCCTGACGAGCTTCCACTGCTCTACCCCGCGTTAAATAACAATCCGATTATACTAGCAAAACCCTATTATTTCAAATCCCCTTAAGGAAAAAGTCTGCCCAAACTTCGTATCCACCCTCCTGGGCTTCCTCTTGGTTGTTGCCTAAGAATCTGTCTAGATCCTCGTCCGCTTGAGCTAATGTCGCATCTGGTATAACAAAAACATATTCCTTCTCTCCTGCAAAATTGAGCCTATCTCTAGCCTGTATTTCTAAATACTCTAGCCCCTGAATATCTTCTATAAGGAGTGCATACTCCAAATTCTTTAGTCTCAATTCCTCTACTTCCATACTCGCCCTCTGTAATATATTCAATTTCTGTATCATTATGTTAAAGGAGTGGCCTACGTTATAGAGAAGAACCCCAGAAACGACTAAGAAAAGGACTCTTGTTACAGCATTATTAAAAATAGAAGGAGATGTCTTCTTTCTACTCTGTTGAATCCCTTCTTTTTTGTAAACTATTGTTCCCATAGGTATTTAATACTAACAGGATACCCCCAACAGTTCAAAGGTCCCATATAGTTTTATTATTGCTCTTATAGGGTCTTGATGATATAATTTTTCCTATATACCTGCCTAATATACATAATATTAGATTTTAATAACGGTGTCAGAGATAAAAAACCCAACGTTTGAAGAGAGAAGAGATGCATTTGTTAACGATTTAAAGGCAAAAGGTAGAGCCGAGTCCACAGTAATTGCATACGCAAAAGATATAGAACAACTTTTAAACTTCCTTTCTAAGGAGGGCCTTTCCTCGCTAGAGGACGTAAAAACAGAGAGCTTAGAGAAATATAAACAAAATCTACAGGATAATAACTACACTCCAAAGAGTGTGTCTAGAAAAATTAACAGTACTAGAACTTTCTTCAAATACTTACTAGAAACAGGGGTTATAAAAGACAACCCTTCAGAGAAATTAGCTCATCCTAAATTTAAGACTAAACCTCCTAGAGTTTTAACAGAAATGGAATATAGAGCTTTAAGAGATGTTAGTCGTGTAGATGTAAGGCTCTACTCTATTGTAGAGATATTGCTTCAGACTGGAATAAGGATTGGAGAATTAGCTTCCCTAACATTGGATGACGTTCGAAAGTCCAAGAATGGAAAGATCGACTTCCTTTATATTAAAGCTGCAGGTAGTCATCCTGCAAGGAAGGTTCCTTTGAACAAGTCTGCAAAGAAGGCTTTAGATGAATACATTGAAGTTAGGCCAGAGACCGAAGATGACACAATCTTTATAACAAAGAATGGGAGACCTCTTTTAGTAAGGAATATTAGAACTGCAATAGACAAGGCTTTTGAAAAAGCAGGTATTAAGAATGCAAAGGTTAATGACTTAAGAAACACTTTTATAGCACATCACTTGGCTAACGGAGTAAGCCTAGTAACAGTATCCAAGTTAGTTGGACATAAGAGGTTATCCACTACAGAGAAATATCTTAATCTTGTAAAGATGCAGAAGGAAGAAGATAAAAGCTTAAAAGAGCTTTAATTCTCTTCTCCAAAAACAAGTTCCATTAAATCGTTCATTTGAGGCTCGCACTCCCCCTCCGAGGAGACTCGCATACATTCTGCACCCACCGGACAAGAGCCATATGTACATCTCTCTCCAAATCCACATTCCCCTACAGAAGATACACACATTTTCCGTTCCCACCTCCCACTAGAATAATTCTCGTACAAAATAAACTGATAAACCACATAGG
>CAYRDH010000011.1:0-18807 GCA_964423025.1 uncultured Candidatus Saccharibacteria bacterium
CGGAGGGATTCGAACCCCCAACCCTCGGTTCCGAAGACCGATGCTCTATCCAGTTGAGCCACGGGTGCACAAGGTCTGTGCCTTGGATATTATCCTTTTAATAATAACACGTACCTGGTCGGAATCGAACCGACAACCTTTGGTTCCGCAAACCAATGCTCTATCCAGTTGAGCTACAGGTACAGATATCTAAAAGATCTATATATTAAAAGGATTTTATCACAAATCACTAAATTTAATAACTATATCCCCTGCCCTAGCCGTTTCTAAATATTGCACACCATGTTTTTGAAATTTTTCGATTGTTTCATAGTGAGGATGGCCGAATTTATTCCCTTCTCCATAGGAACAAATAACTACCTCCGGATTAACTGCTCTGAGAAACATATCCGAAGTGGCAGTCCTAGAACAGTGATGACCAGCCTTAAGTATGTATATATTTTCCAAAGGAGCCTCTTTTAGTAATTTATACTCTACTTCATGCTCTGCATCTCCCATTAGTAGTATTCTTTTTCCCCTTATATTAAGCAATGTTACGATAGATTCGTTATTAATATTTTTGTCTTGCACTCGCTTGCTGAAATCTTTGTTTAATATGGGATATATTATCACCCCTTCTATCTCTCCATACTTAAATTTGTCACCCTCTCTCACCTCTAGGATTATCTCATCATAATTATCAAGAAGATCCTCATAGACCTTATTCTCATAAAAAACCTTATTTACAAGAACTCTCTCTACCTTAAACTCGTCTAAAACATTCATTAAACCCCTTATATGATCCTCATGAGGGTGTGTAAGTATTACAATCTCAATGTTTTTATCATACGAGGGCATTCTCTTTGCCAGTTTAAATACTACAGAATCATCTGGACCACCATCTACAAGAACTTGGAAGTCCCCTTCCTGTATTAAGATTGCATCTCCCTGCCCAACATCAAAAAATATTATCTCTGGGTCCTCATTATTATCAAGGGCACCAAACAAGAAAGAATATAGAGCGAGAGTCAAAAAGATTATATTAACAATATTCTTAAAGAAGAAATCTTTACCTATTTTTAAGATAATAGTTGTATTGCTCATTCTCTATGGGGTAAAAATATATTACAGAAAGAAATATAACAGAAAAAATACAAATTGAGATAAAAGTGCTTGCTAGAGAGGATAATTCCCAATAACCAATCCCTAGGCCACCTATTAGATTGACTACATATTCAAAAAATTTAAGTTGTAAATCTACAATGGTAAAGAAAAATTGAGACAAGCCCCTATGTATTTTATAAAACCCCAGAGATAGTACACCCCATAACATTGTCCCCTCCACTACTGGAAGAACAACAGCATTAACTGGGAGTGACCACATAGAAAGGGTTTTAAAGTTAAAAACAGAGACTGGGAGTGTAGATATAGTACAACTTAGAGTGGGAAGAATGTAATCATCTAGAAACTGAAGTTTTAATCCTAAAGCTTTCCCTTTCTTAGTTAACCCTTTAATAAAAACCTCCTTGAAATGTTCAAATATAGGTAAGAGATATGTTAAGCCTAATATTGCAGACACAGAGAGTGCGAAACCAACATCCAAGATAATCAAGGGATCAAGTAAAACAAAAATTAAACAAACTAAAGGCGTCGTTATATGCACTACACTCTCCCTCCCAAAGAAAACAGCCACCAAAGAGAGAGAGGACATTATACAAGCCCTAATTATGGAGCTAGAGAGGCCAGATAAGAGTGCAAAGCACCAAATGATACCTAAAGAAAGCAATATTTTAACTTTCTTTGGGAGAAAGAAAAGGAACTTATTTACAGCAATAACCAGTATAGTTATGTTGTAACCAGATGCTGCGGTTATATGACTTACTCCTGTTATTCTAGTTTTCTCTTCAAATTCCTTCTCTAACCTCCTATCTTGACCAAAAAGGATACCAGCAAGCAGGGAAGAAGAGTGTTCATGGAGGGAAATATCTATTTTTTCTATTAGATTATTTTTAAAATCTATTAAAAGGTTTTTAAGGAGATTTCCTACTCTTTTTTCATTCAGTGGGAGGCAATCATAGGTTGGGTCTTCAAGTATGTAAAACACCCTCTGGTTTCGGAGGTACTGTTTGTAGTCAAAGTCATCAAAGTTTTCAGGTTGCACGAGGGTACCAACGAAGTGACATACCTGACCTATCGTAAAGTTTTCGTAATTATCTACCCTAGTGAGGATGAAACCATGGTTTTTATCTAAAAATTGACCCCCAACAAAAACGTCCTGTAGTTGTTTTAAGTATATGGTCTGTTTTATATACTTCTTATCCGGCTCGTCATACACATAACCCTCAAAGAGCACTCTCTCGTCTGTGAAACGGAAAGACTCTTCTGCAAGGAGAGCTTCTTTAGCTAAAATTGGAGCAACTCTGACAAAAGACAGAGATGTTGCTATAACAGGAAGTAGCCACATACCAAAAAAGTGAACAATTCTTTTTGTAGTCTTTTGTCCCTTCTCTACTATGATTGTTCCTTTCTTAATGTTTCTTAGAAGGAGAAGCTTTATGAAAAGAAACAGAAATATAACAAGACAGAACAAGAACCAACCTATAGTTATGCCCCCTTCTATGTTTCTCAGGAGTTTGAGGTGTGTATAGGTAGAAAAAATATATATTAGAGAAAATAGGAGGATTTTGTAATCCATTATGTACCTCAAGAGAGCCTGAAATCTATTTTTGAATCTCTCAAGAATACTCTTTAACCTGTGCACCATGCTAAATACAAACCATATCCTTGAATTTTGCTAATGTTGCTTCCCCTATTCCACTTACATTTAACAAATCTTCTACTTTTGTGTATGGTCTACCCATTATAATTTTTTCTGCAGTAGATTCTCCAACTCCATTTAGGGTAGTGAGCTCCTCCTTTGTGGCAGTATTAATGTTCACACACCCACTATCTTGGTTATTTGTTGGATTAGTAGTATCTGGGGGTACGAGAGGAGGAGGATTTTGATCAATATATGGTTCTGTGGTTGGAAGTTGTGTAACTGGCTCATTATATGTTCCACTAATTTTGTTTCCTTCATCTAATAATGGCTTTAGTTCACATACTAACTCTTTTTTCTTAGGGAAATATAGTTTTTGGTTGTTTACTAGTGGTTGAGCTAGGTTAATTTTTCTGTATATGAAGTCTATAGAAGCCTCTTTGCTAAAGCCTCCAGCCTTATTTACAGCATCTATAACTAATGCACTATCCTCTAAACAGTAAACCCCTGGGTTCTTTAGTGCCCCACTTACATCCACATATAATGTACAACCTTGCTCTAGAGAAGGAATCTTAGATTCCTGAGAAGGAGTTTGTGACTTGGCTTCTTCCATATCTTCACTCTGTACTACTATTTCTACCTGTTCGCTCTCTCCTTTGACTTCTGAGTCCTCTACAGAAGGACTTTTACAGAGTACATAGTGGTCAAAAAAGATTCCGAGAGTAAAAGCAATTACAAATGTAATACTATAGTGAAGTATTTTTCTTTTTATATCCTCCATTACAGAGAATATATACAGAAGTTCTTAAATTTGGATTAATTTTCTATTATTTGGATACTTTCAATTACTACAGGATTTAATGGTTTATCTGTAGCATCTGTTTCTACTCTTTCTATAGAGTCTACTATGGCAAAACCTTTGGTTACTTCTCCAAATATCGTGTAATTACCATTTAGAGCTTCCAAACTTTGTTGTCCTATTCCTCCTGTTGTTATGAAGAATTGAGAACCATTGGTATTTGGACCTGCATTAGCCATACTTAAGGTATATGCTTTGTATTCTCTGTCTGTTATTTCATCTGGTATTTGGTATCCTGGACCTCCTGTACCTACTCCATCTGGATCTCCACCCTGTATTACGAAGTCTTTTACTACTCTATGGAATGTTAAACCATCATAGAATTTCTCTTTTGTTAAAAATAAGAAACTATTTACTGTTATGGGGGTCTCGTTTTCAAATAAATCTATCTCTATATCTCCCATTGATGTCTTTATTACTGCCCCGTAATCTACACCCTCTTCTAAAACTTGTTCTGGTTGATTATATGTTTTAGGGGTTGTGTTATTTTGTACTAAGTTTTCTTCGGGCATGGTTACTCCTTTGTTTGTTAAAATTAAACCGAATATAGACACCACTAGTAAACCTAAGGCTAGTAGTAATATTTTTTTATTATCTTTTATTGCATCACCTGCTACGCTCATATGTATAGGTTATATCATAGAAAAAATATCTTTGGAAGAATAAACAGAGACCCATAAACTAGAAAAACGAACTATTTAGAATCTATAATTTTTCCTTGCACTTAAATATATCTCCTGAAAGTTATCACACCATTTTTTAACATACTCTCCGTCTTCTATAAGATACTGTAGATCTTCAAAAAGATCAGAAGCTTTGATCTTCTGTACTTTCTCATCCAAAAGATTAAAAACTTTTTCCACAGAATAATCTTTATTTACATCTAGCAATTTATTCTCATTTGGTAATATATCTGTATTATTCATAAACCATATTAAATCATAATAATCTCGCCCCTTTACATATATATTCTTCTTCCCTTTAACATACTCCCTTTCCAAACAGGCAACTATTTTACAGGCAAAAAGAGTTGAGATGTCGTAATGCTTAAGAATTACAGAATAATTCCTTAGCATTTTACTAGTTAATTCTGTAGGATAACTACCTGTTAAATGATTATTTACTTCCACCTTAACATGTAATTTCTCATTATTATAGTCCGACATCTCTAACTCCTTAAGTATTGGGAATTTAACAGTAATTCTCGTTATATGGTTGCTCTCTTGTGTTTTACATTCCACTCCTTGTAAAGCTATTCCTTCAAAATATTCTGTAACAATATCAGAAACTACCTCTAACTTTATACCTTCAGGATTTTCAAAATCTAAGTCCTCAGAAAATCTATCCAAGCCATATATCTTTCTCAAGCTACTACCACCGTAGAAAATTAATTGACTAGTCTGAGAGTTGTTGTACAAGATATATAAAATAATATCCTGTAAATATTCCTTTAAAATTATACGTGTCTTAGATTCTTCATAACCTTTTTCCTTACCCTCTTTAACAATATTTTGTAGTGATTTAATCAGTGTGTGCATTTTTTTCTAGATTATTAATAATATTAATTAGTTTCTTAGAAGATATAATATTTGCATAACCACTCATCTCTTTAAAATCATCCTTAGTAAAAGAATCTAATCTTAGTCTTAACTCCTCCACTATATTTATTTCTTCATCTAGCATATGAGATCTGTAATATATGTAATCAAATAGGGCTTTAGCTTTTGTAGCTTCGTAATATTCATACTCCTCACTCTTAAAATACTTTGTCTCATAACCTAAGAAAAGTTTGTCGGTCATTTGCCTGTATATATATTTTCTATTGGAATAAGCGGTTGGGAGTTTTGTAGTTATTGCTGTAATATTGTACACCCCTTCAGAGAGTATGTCATACCCTGATAGTGTTGTACTTAATGAAATATATGAGGGTTTAAGTAGTATACTTGATATATATTTATGATATCCTTCTTCCTTAGAGTTAATGTCATATGATTTCTTAGTAGCATATATCCCACTTTTAAAAACAATTATATCTCCACTCTCCTTCCATCTATGAATATTCATAGATATAGTGTTACTAGAATCCCCCGACATTGCTTTAAGGGAGTCTTTAGTAAAATATATCAGGTTGTCTAATTTTTTAAGAGTTTCCTTTTTCATTCCGTATACCCATACTTAGATATTTTTACATTATACGTAAAAATCCCCAAGTGGTCAAGAGTTTGTGAAAATATGAATTAAAGAATTTTTAGCCTGTCAATTATTATCTAAAACTTCCATCTGTCTCTCTATTAGCCCTTGTAAATTATGTCAAGCGTTGTATTATATATTCCTTAATGTATTCCAAAAGTTCGCCTAGTTTGTCTCTTTCATTTATTGGTATAAAAGCTCTAAGTTCATTCTCAAATTCATCTTTAGATTGATCCTCAATCCTTTTAATTACCTCTTCTGTTTTATATTCCTTATCGTAATACTTTAATTTTTTTTCGATCATGTCTTTTTTAAACTCAGCCCCTAATTCTAGTAACATCCAAATGTCATAAATATCCCTACTCTTCTCTCTATTAAGTAAAGCTCTTATTTTTTCAGCTAATATTTCGTCTATAGATAAACAGTAGATAAAACCTTTAAATATTATCGGGTATTTATTATCTTTAATAATTTCTTTACTTGGTTTGACGACCTTTTCTCTAAAAGAAAAGTCTAATTTTATATACACCTTTTGTTTTAGGAAGTCTGTTTTAACAGTAACAAGATACGTTTTCCCAGCTATTGTATCCTTTTCTTTAAAAGTTATTGGGTATTTTTTTACCATTTCTTTAAAAAACTTCTGTATCTCTTCTTCAAATTCTCTCTCCTCTATTTCTACTGTAAAATCTAAATCCCCTGAGAATCTAGAGCCTCCATATATTAGTCTTATACATGTTCCACCTTTGAAAAAGATTTCTTCAGAAAAATTTTTACTGTATAGTTCTTTAAGCAAAAGTAGTTGGAAATACTCTCTTGCTACAACATATTCGTTGATCTTATACTCTTTTGATCGTTGTTGTAATTGATTTTTAGTTAACATTGAAGATCTTATATATTTTATTTTTAACAGCTTTTTTATAGTTTATAGATAAAGGTTTAATATATTGTAAAACTTTGTCTATATCAAAGCTATCCTTTTCAATTTCTTTAATGATATTTTCAGATTTGTTACCAGTTATAGATATATATATTTGATCAAATATTGCTTTTTCTGGTAGAGCTATTAAATATTCTTCTTCTTTTTTAAAGCCTATGTATAGTTCTTTTTGCATATGTTGATATGAATACAGTTGTCCTTCAAACTCTTTCTCTACTCCTTTTTTAGGTGTTGCACTTGTTATTTCAAATGGTAATTGGTTTATTAGTCCATAGTAGCTAAGTGCTGTTTCAAAGGATATGTATGAGGGGTTGTATATAAATTGGGCTATTTCAAATTTTTTATAATTAGAGTTTGTTTTAAGGTATTTACCTTTTTCTATTTTTGTTAATATGTTTTCTTCTTCTAATCTTTTTACAGTTTGTTCAAATGTTCTTCTATTATTTATTTCGAGTACGTCTCTTAAGTCTTTTGTAGTAAAGAATTTTTGATTAGTAGAATATATTTTGTTTAATTTCTTATAGGTAGTCATATACCACACATTTTATGTGGTTTGTATCGATTTGTCAACTACTCGCTATTAACCTACTAAAATAGTTGTTTTTCTCCACTACTGTTAAACCATTTACCATGTCCCATATGTATGTGACCCATACAGTAAGAGGACTTATCCTGAACATTAAGTACATAACCTTTTAAATATTACTTTAATAATAATTTTATTCTCTTGTTTAAAGATTTGTTCTCATATATCTCACTTATTTCCCATACCATATCCTTATCTAGTATATCTATATTATCTACTCCAATATTAGGAAACAGATACAAACTATCACAAAAAGATCTTTCTTTACTAGCTATTCTATAACCTTCCTTTTCTAATATTCCAATGTCATTTCTAAATATATCATCTTTCATAGTTTTAAATATGAACTTTACATTAAATATCTCTCTTTTAATATTTCTCCCCCCAATTGAATATATGTCATCATAGTATTGGAATATTAGACCATGATATTTCATAGCAGTATACAAAGATATATATGAGTTAGGAGATATTTTCTGAGCAATTTTAAAACTTAATTTAATATTCTCCTCAATATCTCTAGAACTGTACTTCTCTAAAGAATATATACCTCTAGATATTTGATATATCTGATTAGTTCTTAAGTAGTACTTAATACTCTCTAACAACTTTCTTCTATTTGTTTCTTGCCATATTACTCCTAAGTTTTGTGTGGAGAATATTTTTTTGTTTGTTTTGTTTAACAATAGCAACTTATTCATAATAGTGGTAAATATATTACCACTATTTGAGATAAGTTACAAGGAAATATTAGAGAGAAGTTATATGGATTAAGTTTGTTAACAATATTAGGAGAATTAATAAACTTGCATATCTTTGTTAGTTTTTAGAGATTCCTCTCATACTTAATCTCTATATCCCCTACCCTTGTGTAGTAGTCTTTAGAAGAAGACATCTCAATTACAAACATACATACATCTCCTGGGGTATTACACTTGTTAAACGGTAATCCTAGTACTTCTACACTGTCCCACTCTTCTTCCACAGAGGATACATGATCTAGAGATATGGTTTCGGGTACATCTGACGCTTGATCATATACATAAAGGTCTAGTTTGTTTTCTTCCTTATCTATACTCTCTGTAGCATATTTAAATGTAATACCTCCATCTCCCCATTGTTTAAAGTCAGATGGTATTTGGTATCTTATTTTAATTTCGTTTGTAATATATGAGAATTATGTATAATGAAGTAACTTAAATTAAACTGTCATTTCCATGGACGACTATAAAGAAAAGCCTAAGAAAAAATCCCCTATCTTAACAATACTGTTAATAGTTTTGTTTTTTACATTAGGTATAGGTGCTGGATATTTTGCATATGATTATCTTACATCACAGGGTGTATTAGATAAGATAAATAATCCAGAGTATGTATCACAATTACAAGAGCAACAGATAGAGAATGCTCTTGAGGATTTAAGGGAGATAATGTTGCTTCCTGATGAACAACCTACTATAGCTACTTTAGTAGATATAGAGGCTCTTAAAGAAGAGAATCCTGAGTTTTATAAAAATGCCAAGAATGGTGATCTTTTAGTTATATATTCGGAGAAGGCTATACTTTTTAGAGAAGAAGAGAATACTGAGACAGATGATACAACTACTGGGAATACAGAAGAACCAGAGACGCCTACAGAAGGTGAAATGGCTGAGTAGTGGCAATATAACAATAAACGCCCTCACAATATAGCTCTCAGCAACTGCTTAAGATTGTGTGTATTAGCGTAGCTAGCAAATGATAACCAAGATCTAATAGCAACCTCCTTTTCTAACTCCGTTCTTTTTGATTTTATCTTTTTTATAAATCTTCGAACTGTGCTACCTCTAATCAATTTATAGCTCTTATAAAGACGATAACCCAAGAAACCGATCCCTCTTGACAACGGAGATAAAGACACCTTCTTATAATGCAACTCTAACTTAAGATTCTTCTTTAAAAATTCTCTAAATACAGATTCTAATTGATGTAATTCGCCCTTATCACCACTTAAAACTAAAAAATCATCCATATACCTTAGATAATATTTTATACCTGAATCATGCTTGACAAACTGATCTAGTTCATTTAAATATAAATTAGCGAATAGTTGGCTTGTTAAATTCCCAATAGGAATGCCTGTATCTCTAAAATCAAAAAGTGTCTCATATATCCTATGAGACAAAGAACTCTTCACAACCTTATTAATCAACCAAAGTAGCTTGGGATCTTTAATCTTCCTTTCAATTAACGACATTAAAACCTCATGGTCAATACTATCAAAATACTTAGAAATATCACACTTCAAACAGTACACATTATCTTCTCCCCACTTAGTACACGCTGATCTAATAAAATGATCTAGGCGCTTTATTGCACTATGAGTCCCTTTGCCTTTTCTGCATGCGTAGCTGTCGTATATAAAGCCCTTGTCAAAAATAGGTTCGATAACTGCACAGATAGCATGATGTACAACACGATCTCGAAAAGGTGCTGCTTTTATTTCTCTCTTTTTAGCGTCATATAAAGTAAACTCGTAGTAATTTCCATGTTGATAAGTTTGGTTTATTAACTCTTTTTGTAGTTTTCTCAATTCCTCCTCTAAATTCCAAGAGAATTTTAATACATACTCTTTGTATCTCTTACCTTCGCGTGCTTTAAGATATGCATTGTATAGATTCTCAAAACTACAAACCTTTGGATAAAGATCCTTATACGTTTTCATACAAAAAAGACCTATTAACCCGAAACTGAGCTTTCACAACTATTACTAACACAATCTCGGGATACAGGCCTTATATTCTCCCTTTCAATTAATATTTACTCGGGAAGGAAAAAGATCAGTATTCTTTACGATCTTGGCTTGTATCCGTAGATACTTCGCTCTAATCTAGTACTCAAAGAGTACCACGCGCAACGAAACCCTATGTTACTGTTAGTGTTCGATGGTACATTGTTAAGATTGAGTGTAAATGCTCCTGAATTAGTTCCATTGTTCCAATTACCACCCCGGTGCAAAGCACGAAGCGCTGGCGATCTAGTTCCCTGCCTTTTGGGCACAAAAATAGAAAGAGCTATTTAATACTTTTAATCCAACCTCCTAGCATTTTACCAACTTCATTAATCGTTTCTGATACAAACTTATACTGTCTGATACTAATAAATTTAAAATCTTTACTCAATCTAATTAATATTCTTAGTTTATCTAGTTTAATACTAAGGTTTTTTAAGTAAAACGTTTTATCCTTCTGACTATTAGCCTCTATTATCCCTTCTAACAGCTCTAACACAGTATTCTCAATATGTTGACCTAAAACAAATCTTTGAGATTTGGGAAACTTGTTTACAGTTGGATATATCCATAGTATTAGGTCATATGTTTTTTCAAAGATCGCTAGATTCTTGTACATAGATTTTTAATTGTCATTCATTGTACACAATGAATGACAATATTTCAAATTTCAAATATCTACATTACCACGCGCAACGAAACCCCCGGTTACCGTAAGAGTTCGAAGGGACAAGGGCAAGAGAGAGAGTAAAGGCCCCTGAATTAGTCCCACCGGCCCAACCACCACCCCGGCGCAAAGCACGAAGCGCCGTAGTGTTTCCTCCATGCCTTTGATCATTTGTAGCTAATGTATTACCACATATACCATCTGGAGTATTACATGCTGTCCAAGCATTCCAGTTATTAGCGTATGGATAGTCCGCATATGTAAATCCATCTACCCAATCCCATACATTACCCCCAAAATCCCATATGTATTCCCCATTACTAAGTTTGTATGTTCTTCTCTGACTGTTCCATGTATTAATGTCGCATGTCTGACCTGTACCATAGCAAGGGTCGTCATCTGTACTTGCTGCGAGAGAGTTTGCTGGACTATTATCACTATGGCCATCACTCATGTTTCCTGAACCCGGTGTTCCTCCACTCCAGTTCCATCCTACTTGCTCTACATCCTGTGCTATATGTATCCAATCTTCTTCTGTTATCAATCGCTTTCCTGCTGCCCTACAGGCTCCTTTGGCATTATATTGTGTTATATTAACCCAAGGAGTACCTGAGGCCTGAGAGACTGCAACACTACCACTTTGTTTTGCTTCATATTTATCTACACAAAAACCTGGACGCCCAGTACTTAAAGCAGGTACTGGTATCATACCCGTTGGACAAGTTATATCATTGGGATCCTTCCAACTCCCAACCCCATTTGAATCAGAAGTTAATACCTTACCTTCTCCAGGAGAACCTCCTCTTATCCTAACCTGTCCATCTATATCCAACTCCTCAGTAGGACTCACCGTCCCTATGCCGACGTTGCCGCCAAAATATGCCCTACCAACAGAGCCACCTGTTCCAGTCACCAAATCAAACATTGTTTGTAAATTCTCATCTTTTACCCTAAAAGCGGGAGTTTCAACTTCGTTATCCACTCCCTGAATGAGCACATACGGCGTACTGCCACTCCATTGCTGATTAACCGTATCAGTTCCTATTTGAAATCTGCTTGCCGGACTCGTCGTCCCGATCCCTACCTTCCCATCACTCTTAATAGTAACCATAGTAGTAGTATCATTTATAAAACTAAAGTCTCCTGTCCCTTTGGTTCTAAAACTAATACCACTATTAGTACCTGCTTCTACAAGTATTCTACTTGCACCAGTACCAGCATAATCATATAACTGGAATGCATTCGTAGCTGTTTTTTCTAAAGCAAATATATCTGTACCCCTATCCCTAAAACTTATCACATCCCTATATGTCGCTGTACTACCACTATCCATAGCAAAACCAACATCTGCATCCACCTCATTCTTAAGCAATATCTGGTTACCCTTTACATGCAACTTAGCAAGAGGACTAGGAGTCCCTATACCAACATCACCCTGACTAATTATTAAGTTTACTGCAGGCTCTATAGTAATATCTCCTGAACTATTCTTAATAATAGAACCCCCCGTACCCCCTGCAATATCTAAAGGTGCAGACGGATTGTTAGTACCAATACCTAGAAATTGGTTTATGTCATCCCAATAAAGACCATAAGGAGTAGGAGCCGCTATCGTTGAAGCACTTGTCCAAAAAGCTAAAGGCCCTTCAGTTGCACTACCATAAGGTGTCCCTGTAGCTTGTACTGCATTCACTTCTGCCCAAGATAATCCTCCAGTACCATTGTTTTTAAGATATCCATTTGTAGTATGTGCAGTTGGCCATGTATATGACAAATTCTTTATTTTTGTTATATCTCCTGAAGTATTTACCTGGAATTGAGAAGTAGCACCTACAGAAAACAAGGATACTGGAGAGATGGTCCCTATACCAACACTTCCTCCACTAGTTATCCTCATAGATTCCGCCCAACTTGTCTGGTTTAAGAAACGAATGTCTTTACCATTGGTAGCAATGTCAAAAGAACCAGCTACATCATCATACTTAATATACGCCATATCTGCAGGACTAGTATTCCTATAGAAGTTAAGCGTTGCGGTATCACCCCTAAGACGAATATCCCCTGCAACATCCAGAGCTTTCCCAGGACTTGTAGTCCCAACCCCCACCTTCCCATCTGCCAATATAGTAACCCTATCTGCTCCTGCAGTAGCTAATTTCAATATATCTATTCCTCCACTATACATACCAGTATTTGTATCTGAAGAGAAAGAAAAAGATGGAGTAGTTGCAGAACCATTTGCAGCCATAACTAACCTCCCAGAAGTAATAACCTCTGTACCCCCAACCTGAAGACTACCTGAAACAAGATTAAAAGAATCTCCTGAAGCTAAACTTAATACATTTGCAAGAGTCCTTGAGAGAACAACATCACCACCTGCAAATGTTATTGTCCCAATATTTAAAAGATTACCAGAAGCATCTATCCTCTGTGTCCCTGCTGTAGCACCAGTATAAATACCATTCACTGCGTTTACTGTCCCTGGAGCCCTGAAGTCTATTGGGATACTCAGTGTAACATCCCCAGTCGTAGGAGAAGCCGTTACCTGGTTAGCTGTCCCAGTAACACTAGTAACCCCTCCCAAAGTACCTAAATCTTCCCAGGAAGCAAGACCAGCAACATCAGAGGTCAAAATCCTGTTAGCACCTTGAGTCCCATCTGCTATCTTAACTTGTCCAGCTACATGTAATGCTGAGTCAGGGGATGTTGTTCCTATACCTACCCTACTACTTACTGTATCTACACTTAAAATCTCTGTAGTTCCTGTAGATTCCATTATATTTACAGCATTAATACCATCTGAAGAAGGACGAAGAGTTAAAGTACTATTACCCTCCAAAGTACTAAAACTTCCAGTATTACCATATATAGTACCCCATCTTAATCCTGCCGCACCTAAGTCTCCAGAAATATTTGGTAAAATATTATCGTTTGCATTTATAGGACTAAGGTTGGGGCTTGTTCTCTGCCAAAAACCACCCAAAGCAGAAGAAGAGATAAACTCTAAACCATCTGCAGTTGAATTTACACTTACTAAGTAACTTCCACTTCCCGTATAAGCACCCGGTGTATCAGAGAGATCCAAGAATGAAATACTACCATCAAACGCTAAACTTCCTAACACTCTTGTAGAAAGGTTACCATTTGCATCTGTCACTACCGCAGTTGTCTCTGTACTACCACTTAACCCCGCAAGCCTCACTCCGCCTGTGGTATGAAATTGAGTAGATGGAGATGTCGTTCCTATTCCCACTCTCCCAACACTATCAACATATATTGCTTCAGTAGCTCCAGCTCTCACTCTCAAGGGATTAAGGGTTGACCCCACTCCCGTTTGTAAATTCATCAAAGCCCCAGTACCAGCAGCACTAGCATCACTTGTTAAAGTAAACAAATCATTTGTCCCAGTTCCTGTAGCCCAATTAAACAAAGTTTTTCGAGTAGAATGTTGCAAAGTTAAATCACTACTAGGGTCCTGTAACCCTGACCAAGACATTGCCGTAGCCCCAGTAGCATTATCTGCGTACTTTGCCCTAACAGCATACGCAGTCGCTTCCAGTGGCATCCTAGTAAAAATTTCTGTATATATATTAGAACCAGCAGGATCAAAACCCATCTCAACATAAACATCATCCTCACCCTGTATTAATCCAGAAAAGGAGGAATATACACCAGCAGTTGGAGATAAATCCGAACCTAATGAAATATTAAAAACCCCTAAATATTGCCCAATTTCAACATTTGAAAACACCTCTGTCAAAAGAAGATTCCCCGCAGTAGAAGCATCATAATACCTAACCCTAAAGTCGCAAGTATCATTTCCAGATCCAGTAACAACACATGCAGGGTTCCCCGCAGTAACATTTAACCCCTCATAACCTGCATCATTTCTAACAATCTTCCCTTGTAGATTAACTGTATCTGAAGTTGCAGAATAAATAGGCCCTTTTAAAGGACCCAAGAAAATGAAACTTGGTATTAATATTCCAAGAAAAATGATTACAATTTTTGCTAGATTTCGGTGGTTTTTCTCTTGCATGTTTTCGGGACAGTAGAAAACGCTGTTTTAATAGTAAAATTTTAGTACCCCAACCTTAGGATAATAATAGAGTAAAACCAAAAAAGTGTCAAGACTTTTGAACAACGATTTACAACACTGGAAATACTTACACCACAATATTTACAATCCTACCAGGTACGTAAATTAGGCGCTTGATGTCACCATCACCTAAATACTCAGAGAAAGCTTCTTCTGACAAGACTTTTTGCCTCACTTCGTCCTCAGAAATATCTACCTTTACCTTCAATCTACCCCTCACCTTCCCATTTATCTGCACAGGAATCTCCACTTCCTCCTCTTCTAGATGCTTTTCGTCAATTTCTGGCCAACTCTGCATGTGGACACTGTAATCATGTCCTGTTTTTTCCCAGACCTCTTCACTCAAATGTGGGAAAAACGGAGAGGAAATTATAATAAGTTTCTCGAGATCTTCTTGAGAGAAAATTTCATCATGGAATTCGTTATAAAATTCCATAAGCGCTGATATCGTTGTATTGAATTTGAAGTCCAAGATATCCTGCTCCACCCTGTTAACCAATTTGGAGACAGCCTTGGTAGCTTTTGGAGAACCTTTACCTTTTTTCTCCCAAGCTGATAACAAGAACCTGTAGTACTTGGAAACAAATCTTCTAACACCATTTATAGTTTCCGTGTTCCAGAGGACATCTCCTTCATATGGGCCCATAAACATCATGTAACCTCTCACCACGTCAGCTCCATACTTCTCAATAATCTCATCTGGGTTAATTACATTTCCCAAAGATTTAGACATCTTCTGTCCGTCCTCTCCTAGAACATTACCATGGATTGTTCTTTTATTATATGGCTCTTTTGTTGGTACAACGCCGATATCATAGAGGAATTTGTGCCAGAATCTAGAGTAAAGAAGGTGTAAAGTTACATGTTCTGCACCACCTTCGTAGTGATCCACAGGCAACCAGTATTCCATTTTTTTCTTGTCTGCTAGCTCGTCCGAATTCCCTGGGTCTGTATACCTGAGAAAATACCAGCTAGAACCAGCCCAATTTGGCATAGTGTCTGTTTCTCTCTTAGCAGGACCTCCACATTTCGGACATTTAGTATTCACCCACTGTGTAATATTTGCCAACGGGGATTCTCCCGTATCTGTTGGCTCGTAACTCTCTACTTCAGGTAATTCTAGTGGTAATTCTTCCTCTGGAAGAGGAACTGTCCCACATTTATCACAGTGAATTACTGGAATAGGTTCACCCCAGTATCTTTGTCTTGAAAATATCCAGTCTCTAAGATGATATCTGACAACAACATCTCCTATACCTTTTTCCTTTATATATTCACCTACCTTCACTCTGGCCTCTTGAGTGCCAAGTCCGTCTAAGAACCCCGAGTTAAAGACTGTTCCCTCCCCTTCGTAGACCTTGTCTACGGTATCTATTTCTTCCCTATCTCCATCTTCGCTTTCAATTACCCTTATGACTGGCAATTTGAACTTTTGAGCAAATTCGAAATCCCTTTTATCATGTGCGGGGACTCCAACCACCATTCCGGTCCCAACCGTTGTTAGAACAAAGTCTGCGACGTATATTGGCAGGCTTTCATTTGTTATGCTATTTCGACAGAATAAACCCGTATTAACACCACTCTTCTCCTTTGATTGGCTTATACGATCCAACTCTGATTTCTTTCTGCTTTCCTCTTGGTACTTCTCTACTTCTTTTAGTGTCTCTGGTTCCATATACTTCTTTAGTTTTTCAACAACCTTATGCTCCGGTGCAATTACTACAAAAGTTGAACCAAATTGAGTATCTGGCCTTGTTGTAGAAACAAGAACCTTTTCATCTGTTCCTTCTATCTTATATTCTATGTCATACCAGGTTTTCTTTCCTATCCACTCTCTTTGTCTTATTTTTACGCTTTCCCAATAGTCTGTTAAATCAAGATCTTTGTCTAACCTGTCTGCATACTCGGTTATTTTTAGTATCCATTGGCTAATATTCCTTCTTTCTACTAATTCTCCACATCTTTCGTGCTTACCATCTACGACCTCTTCGTTTGCACAGCCGACTTTACATTTCGGACACCAATTAATAGGCTTTTCAGCCTTGTATGCCAAACCTTTTTCTAAAAGCTTTAAGAATATCCACTGAGTCCACTTATAATATTGAGGATCTGTTGTATTTACCTCCCTACTCCAGTCAAAGGATAGTCCTAGACTGTGTAATTGTCTTCTAAAAGTATCTATATTCTCCTTGGTAATCTCTTGAGGAGGTCTTCCTACCTTTATAGCGTAGTTTTCCGTAGGTAAACCAAAAGCATCCCAACCCATTGGGAAAAGGACATTTTGGCCTTTCATTCTCCTTAATCTTGCTACAGCATCCATCATGGAATAATTTCTAGTATGCCCCATGTGCATACTATCTCCGGAAGGATAAGGGAATTCTGCTAGAAGATAGTACTTTTCCTTTCCTTCAGAGAAATCTTCGCTTTCATAGAAAAGGTCTTTAAACCATCTTTTTTGCCACTTAGATTCAAAATCTTTTGGTTTATACTCCACTGACATACTTAAGTATATATTAATGGAGGATATTTTACATTAAAAAAGAAAACATTGGAAGAAAAGGATTAGTTGTTTGTGGAACAGAGGTGTGGAACAAGTTGGAAGTCGTATACAATTATTGACTAATCTTCCCTATTAGTAACAAAGGAAAGGAAATTCTCTCTATTAACAACTTTAAAGTCAGAGTTGTCATATTCCTCTACCCATTCTTTCGGAGCTTTAGTCTTTTGATTACCCCATTTAAATTCATACCCATGTAGTTTTCCCCCTCTCTCCTCGATTAAATCTATTTCCTTTTGATTATACGTTCTCCAGAAATAGTAGCTTACAGAAAGCCTGTTGTATGAATTCTTCTTCATCCTTTCTACCATAAGAAAGTTCTCCCATAATTGACCCACATCGTTCCTTGTATCCAAATTGTTGAAATTTTTAATAAGAGAATTACGTATACCATTATCATAGAAGTAATACTTTTCCATTTTATTTATTTCCTTTCTTAGATTCCTTGAGAACCCACCTAAACTGAAAATAACAAAAGATTTTTCTAAAAGATCTAGATATCTCTTAACTGTTTTATTATCTACCCCTAAATTTTTACTTAATTCTACCGTAGAGACTTCGCTTCCTATCTGAAAGGCAAGAAGTTTCAACAAATCAATAACTATCTGAGACTTCTTGACCTTATTGAATTCCAATATATCTTTTATTAAATAAGAGTCCCTAATTTCATTAATACGGTTTTCCTTCTCTTCAGAACTTTCTAAGCTAACAACGTTTGGATACATACCATAAATTAAAAACTCTTCTACCCTTCTGGAGATATCATACTCTGAATTATCATTCAGTAACTCTTCTATTGATGTTGGATACAGGGTTATCAGATTTTTTCTTCCAGTAAGTGGCTCTGAAGTAGAATTAGTAAGATCAAAAGAGGAAGAACCGGTTACTATCACATAAATATTTTCAATATTATCAACTATAAGTTTTAATGCTCGTCCAATATTCTCAATCTTTTGAGCTTCATCTATAACTAATAATTCAATCCCAGAGACAATCTTTTTAATTAAATATAGATCACATTTAGATAAATCCTTGGCAAATTGCATATCATCACCAGTATAAAAAGAATATTTCATATCTGTCTTAGAAAGGTACTCTTTTACTAATGTTGTCTTTCCTACTTGCCTCGCACCATAAATAATTAGAACTTTATTCTTCTCCAAGTACTTATTTAAATCCACACTTCTTTTTATCATGGCCTATTATACACAAACTCCCTCAATTATGTCAAATTGAGGGAATCCAACTCCCGCAATTTACTTAAATTAGGGGACTTACACATCTAATAAGCCTACATTCTCCCTTTTTTGAAATTTTTACTATAAGTTAGTGGCATGGACCTGAGGGGACTTGAACCCCTGACCCCATCGCTGCCAGCGATGTGCTCTAGCCAGCTGAGCTACAG
>CAYRDH010000012.1:0-17699 GCA_964423025.1 uncultured Candidatus Saccharibacteria bacterium
ATATCTTTGTAATTTCCACTTACAATATTTGCTTTATGTGTAGGGCTAGCCATCCATGCTTCGTGGACACCTTCTGCTGTTCTAAAGCCTTTCGCTAGATTTTCCCCAGCATATACATAGTTATATCCAGCTGCTCGAATAAACTGCCATGGGGACTCCCCATTGGGTCCAAAGTGGTCCCAATATTGTTTTTCGAACATGTCGTTTGCTTTTGCTAATGCAGCGGCAGAGAGCTGTGCGTTGGTACTTAATGTATTAAGTCCATAGCCTAATCTCTCTTGATTTGTAAGAGCAATAATATTTTCCGGAGTTATGGAGCTTGCTTCAACCTCACTTAAACCGATTAAACCACCAAAGCTATTAACAAAAACTAGAACGAAAGTGTAGAAGATAATAGCTACCTTACTAAGAAGGTATGGCTTCTGACGATTCTCTTTAGTTGGGACAAAAAAACTTTTGAGTTTAATCATATGCAATTATAGTTTAGGATATTTAAGGGTAGAAGTGAAGAGAAAACGCAGAGAAAATGTTCTAAATTAGATAGAAATAGAAAAGGACCCTTGCGGGTCCAATTCTAAAGAGCATTTCTTCTTTACAAAGAAATACCGGCTTTAACTACTTAACAGCAGTCTTAAGGCCTTTCCCTGGCTTGAATGCAGGAACCTTTGTTGCTGGTAGTTGAATCTTCTCAAGAGTCTTAGGATTAATTCCTGTCCTAGCTGCTCTTGTTCTAACTTCAAATTTACCAAAGCCTGTCAAAAGTACGTGATCACCTTTCTTCAAAGCTTCTGTAATTGCGTCTAACATTGCGTCCAAAGCTTCACCTGCTTGTTTCTTGGTCAAGCCTGTATCTGCAATTCTATCTATTAAATCTTTCTTTAACATTTCATGATGCCTCCTTTCTTAGAGATACTATACACAAAAACCAAATATGAAGAATTTGTGTATATCCACTACTAAAATAAGCAATATAGAGAGTTTAGTCAAGAAGCCCTTTTATTATAGGGTATTGGCCTGGTTGCTAAAAAAGTTTGTTACAGAAAGGATTTTTAATGAATTAAAAGTTTATTCAATATATAAAGTCAAATATTTACATACAATTAAACTAGAGAGGCTAGAAATGGCTTTACATAGGGCTTTCGAGAGGTCGCCCACCAAGGAATCCTTTTACAGAGGGCTTCCTTAATTTTTTTGTTCAATAAAATATTAAAAAGGGGATATTTACAAGAAATATCCCCCTATAGCACTAAATACTAGAAGACAGGCAAAATATTGCTATTTTGCGACTCCTGTAGCCCTAGTTTCCCTAATTACAGTAACTTCAACGTTACCTGGGTAACTCTGCTTTTTCTCAATCTCTTCAGCAATATTCTTGGCCATAATCTTTGCATCATCATCAGAGACTAAATTAGGTTTAACAATTACTCTAATCTCTCTTCCTGCTTTGATGGCAAATACTTCCTCTATTTTGTCCTTTCCAATATCCTTTGCTGCATTTTCAATTCCTTCTATTCTTTGGATATATTGCTCATAACTGTCCTTTCTAGCACCTGGTCTTGATCCTGAGATTGCGTCTGCTAGGTATATAACAACCGCTTCAGGAGATATAGCTTCAATATCCAGATGATGTGCCTCAATAGCGTTAACAAGCTTCTCATCTAAACCATACTTTCTTGCTACCTGACCTGAGATATGGTGATGAGGACTATCTATCTTGTGGGTTAGAACCTTTCCTACATCGTGCAATAAAGCAGCTCTCTTTGCTAATTGAACATCTGCCCCTATCTCGACTGCTAAGACTTCAGCTAAACGAATAACCTCAATAGTGTGAGACATAAGTGACTGACCATAACTGGTCCTATACTTCATCTTACCTATTAATTTCAATAGACCCATATCTATATCTGGCCAATCTGCTTCGTCAGAAAGAATCTGTCCATTCTTTTTAATCTCCTTAGAGATTTCATTCTTAGCTTTTTGTACAGCCTCTTCAATAGAGCCTGGGTGGATTCTTCCGTCCCCTATTAATTTTGTCATAGCAACGTATGCTATTTCTCTTCTTAAAGGATCAAAGGAGGATAGTGCAATTGCATCTGGAGATTCATCAACAATAACATCTACTCCAGTTAGTTGCTCAAATGCTCTAATATTCCTTCCTTCCCTACCAATAACTCTTCCCTTAACCTTGTCGTCCTCAACCTTGATTACCTTGGTCGTAGTTTCTCCTACGTAATCTGTTGCGACCCTTTGCATAGATTCAACAAGAATCTTCTGAGCTTTTTCATCAGCCTCTGCCTCTATCATCTTCTCTGCTCTTCTTATCTTTCTAGCTTTGTATTCGCTAAGGTCCTGATCTATCTCTTTCATTAGCTTCTCTCTAGCTTCTTCTCTAGACAATCCAGAGATTTTCTCTAGTTGGTCTTTTAGTTCTATCCTGGTCTGTTCGAGATTCTTTAGTCCCTGCTTGAGCTTTGCATCTTCTGCTTCTAACTCATCACTCTTCTCATCCAAAAGCTTAGACCTCTTATTTAATTTCTTTTCTCTCTCGATAAGCATCTCTTCATGCTCAGTGTTCTCTTTACGAACACTCTTCATTCTCTGTTCTTCCCTCTTCTTCATTTCAGAGATTTCACTCTCTGCTCGGTCGAATTTATCCTTCATTAGCTTCTCAGCAGCTTCTTCAATAACCTTTGAAGGGATATTATTTACATTAACCCAGTTGAATAGGTACTTTAGAACTAGAGTTACTATTATTGCCGTCACTATTGCAGCGACAATAACAAACAATACTGTTTCCATGTATCTGACTGTTAAATTTAAACTGGCCTCTATTTAGACACTTTTGGAGAATAAAGAGAGCTCGCCGCTCCCCACAAACACACTTGATTTGTATTTGATTTAAATTCCATATATAAAAATTTCAAAACTTTCAATTACCAAAAGCGTCCTTTTTAAAGACTTTTACAATAATATCATTTTTAATATTTTTCCTCAATGAGGGGAGAATTTAACTCTTTTATAAGAGTTTGGTAGTAGGTAAGATTGTGTATCGTAGCTAAGGTTTGAACAGTAGCTTCGCCTGCTTTAAACATATGATGGAGGTATGCCCTAGTGTAGTTAGTACAACATTCACAGCTACAGTTTGGATCCACAGGACTCTTATCAAGAGCCATACTACTGTTACCTATCCTTACTTCTCCTTGAGAAGTATAGAGGGTTCCATGCCTTGCATTTCTAGTAACTAAAACAGTGTCAAAGAGATTGTATCCTAGCTTATTTGCTGCAATTATATCTTCTGGTTTCCCTACTCCCATAGCATATCTAATAGTATCCTTGGGGACATTTTCTATAACTGCCTTCATTTCATCTAAAACCAAATCTCCTTTATTATCTACGACATAGCCTCCAAAGTTATATCCATCAAAGCCAATTTTAACTAATTCTTTTGCACATTTTTCTCTCAAATCGAGATATTTAGCACCCTGAACAACACAGGTTAGTAATTTCCCTGTTTTTGCTGTACCTCCATATACTTTATCAAAATGTTCCCTCCCTCTCTTTGCCCATTCTATTGTTCTCTCCACAGACTTCTCTGCTTCTTCTTTTGTTATCTCTGAATCCCTACAATCATCTAGTACTACCATTACATCTGAACCTACCTTCATCTGGATATCTATGGTGCTCTCTGGTGTTAGTTCATAAGTATTTCCTTCCTTAGGAGATTTAAATGTAGCACCGTTTTCGTGGACCTTACCCTTCCATTTACCAGAATGAATTAGGGAAAAGACCTGGAATCCACCAGAGTCTGTTAAAACAAGTCCCTTCCAGCCCATCATCTTCTTTATACCTCCTAGCTGTGCAATAACATCTGGCCCTGGGTGGATAAGAAGATGCAGGGTATTTGTAACAATTGCTTCTGTTCCAGTTTCTTCTAGTTGCCTAGTCGTTAGATTTCTAATAGCACCTCTTGTTGCATCTGGCATAAAAAAGTTCTTTTTCCTTAATTGCTCTACTGTCATTTTCTATTCTTCTATTAAATTATTTCCTATTAACATACTATCGCCATAACTCAAAAACTTGTATTTATTCCCTATTGCATGCTCATACGCTCTTTTAATATTCTCTTTTCCTGCAAAAGAACTCACTAAAAGGATTAGAGATGAGTCTGGCATATGGAAGTTTGTTACCAACACATCTACAATTTTCCATTCATATCCAGGATATATGTAAAGATCTGTATAACCACTATATGATTTTACCAAATAGGTTCCAGTTTTCTCCTCTTTATAAGCAACACTCTCTAAAGTCCTCGCGACAGTAGTTCCAAAAGCCCACACCTTTCCTCCCTCTAGGACAGTTTCGTTTATAACCAAAGCTGTTTCCTCACTCATCTCAATATGTTCTTCATGTATCTGGTGCTCTTCGATATTTTCTTCTCTTACCGGGGCAAATGTCCCCCAACCAACCCTTAGCTCTATCTTAACAATCTTTGCTCCCTTAGCTCTGATGTTATCAATTATCTCTTCGGTTAAATTCAAACTAGCAGTCGGAGCAGCAACTGCACCGGGGATATTTGAGAAAACGGTATTATATCTCTCCTTATCGCTTTCTACATCTTCCCTATTCATATATGGTGGCAGTGGTGTGTGTCCATAATTTTCAAATAGGTCGTAGGGATTACCTTTCTGGAATGTGACTATAAATCCATTCTCTTTCCTTTCCTTGACAAGAATCCTAATCTCCTCCCCATCTTCATTTACCAATACATCTCCACTATTTACATTCCTAGCTCTCCCAATTAAGACAAACCAACCTTCCTCTGACAAATCCTCGAGAAAGAGCACTTCCACCCTTTTTCCTTTTGGCGTTAGAAAGTAGGTTCTGGAGTTTAATACCCTAGTCTCGTTTAGGACAACAACATCCCCTTCCTTTATGTAGTCTGGAATGTTGTAATATTTCTTGCCTTCTAATCTTCTATTCTCTCTATCTAAGACTAAGAGATTGCTTGTTCCCCTTTCCTCTGGAGGGAATTGTGCAATTAGTTCCTCTGGTAAATTGTATTTGAATTCTTCTATTTTCATAGTTACAGATGTATTATATAGCAATTTAGGCCTTAATTGAGTAAAATTAGGATATGAAAACGATATTTTTGGGTACAGCCTGGGAATCTTTGGAAACTCTAAAAGTTTTACACGAGGATTCTTTCTTCGATGTTGTGTGCGTGATAACCACACCGGACAAGCCTGTTGGGAGAAAGCAGAAATTAACTCCTAGCGAGGTTAAGAAATATGCTCTGGAGAATAATATCCCAGTTGTGCATACAGAAAAGAAGAAGGAGAACTACATTAAAGTGTTGGAAGAATACAAGCCGGAGATTGTTGTTTGTAAAGCTTTTGGTGAGATTATTCCTAAAGAATTTTTGGACTATCCTAAGTATGGTTGTGTAAATATACATTTCTCTATACTCCCTAAATATAGGGGTGCTGTTCCTATCCAGAAAGCTATTTTAGAAGGGGAAAGAGAAACAGGAATATCAATAATGCTTATGAGCGAGGGGATGGATGAGGGGGATGTTCTAAAGATATTTAAGGAGGAGATTAGAAAAGACGACACGAATATTACCCTAAGAGAGAGGCTTGTAAAAAAAACAACGGAGGTTCTAATCCCGACTTTAAAGGATTGGATTGAAGGGAATATAACTCCTGTCAAACAGAAAGATGAAGATGCAACATATTGCTGGCAAAAAGACATATCAAAGGAGAATGCAGAGATACTTTGGGAAGAATATGAACCTGAATACATAGAAAGAATGGTTAGAGCATTGGTTCCGTGGCCTGTGGCGTGGACTACTCTTCCAGTCACTCTGCAAGATTCTCTCGCAGGAAAGAGGATTAAAATATTTGAAGCTGAATTAGTTAATACAGAGCACAATAAATCACCTGGAGAGATATTTTCTAAAGACGATATGGTTCTATTCGCTACTAAAGACCCTGAGATAGCTCTAAGAGTAAAAAGTTTTCAATTAGAGGGGAAATCTAAGACCAATGAGAAACAATTCCTCAATGGGATACAGGGAGACCTTTAGAAGTCCTCCGTGTGAATTATCTTGATAATGCGCAAGTACACAATAAGCCGAATTCTGTATAACGATGATTATCTGTCTATGCGGTTCAACCTTGCTCCAGGAGGGGGTTACCACGCGATATTGTATTACTACAATACCCGGTAGTCTCTTACACTACCATTTCACCCTTACCTAATAAATTAGGCGGTATATCTTTCTGCTGCCCTTTTCTCCGAAAGATCACTCCCTCCCAACTCTCGTTGGCACCCATTAATGGAGTCCGGACTTTCCTCACTTACTTTAAAAAAGCAAGCGCAATCATCTAGTAGTACTTGCGCACTGTTATTATACTATTTTTTAGCTCTTTTTTTAAGTAATACTATTGGAACAACAATTATCGCAACTGCTGGGGAGAATACAACTGCCCAGATTAAGAGGTTTCCTATTGATTTTGCAAAGTTTACAAGAGCACGAGCAGCTTCCTTAAATACGCCCACTGGCTTCCATGCATCATCTTCAAGCTCTGCACCAACACTGCTCTGAGATATTTGTAGGTAGATGTATGAGTACTCTGTTTGGTTTTCTAAATTCTTTAGTTGAGTCTCTACTCTTTCGATATCAAGACGGACTTGGTTTAATTCCTTGTATACGGCGAGAGTATCTTCCACATCCTCTGCGGTTTCTAAGATGGAGAGATATTGAGATTCTACCCTTCTGTAGTTCCTGAGTCTTGCCTCTAGGTCTGTTACTGTTTCAGTGACATCTGATACTGAGATTGAGGAACTTTCATATTCTCCTTCAATCTCCTTTAAGTCAGCATAGAGTTCTTCAAACTGGTCCTCTACAACCTTGATTGTTACGCTTACTCCCCTGTTTATACCCTTACCATAGTCATTGAGGCTGATTTTCATTGCATCATATTCGCTTTCTATAGAATCTATTTGATCAAGTGTTGCGTCTATCTCCTCAACTGCTAAAGATATGTTTCCTGTCTTTATTAGGCTCCTGTCTTCCAAATCAAAGCTAGCAACTGTATCTAGGTCATTACCTCTGTATTCTAGGGTCTCTTCACTTCCTCCAATTCCCATGGAGGGGAGGTATGCATCTTCCTGCATTGCAAAATCCAAACCGTCGTAACCTTTCTGTCCAACGGAACTATATGAAGTGTAACCTAATGCCATTGCCCCTATCCCTAGGAGTAATACAAGTCCAAACAAAATAGTAAGGGCTAGTAATGGTCCTTTAAAAATCTTTTTTTGCATCTATGAAATGTATTAAAATTATCTATTTAGATAATATGAGATTATCTTATAGATAGCAATAATACTCGTGTTTGGATAATTTGGTTTTTATCTCTTTGAGAACTGTGGCTTCTTTCTTGCCTTGACGTGATTGTATTTCTTTCTCTCTACTGCTCTAGGATCTCTTGTGACAAGTCCTTCTTTTCTTAATACAGTCTTAAGCTCTGGATCCATTTCGTATAGAGCTCTTGCTAATCCTAAGCGGACCGATTCGAGTTGTCCTGTGATTCCACCTCCAGAGACCTTCGCGGTAAAGTAGTACTTGCCTTCTAAACCAACAACTATTAAAGGCCTGTTTACAATCTTTTCAGCGTCTTTTCTTCCAGAGAAGTATTCAGGAATAGCAACTCCATTAACAGTGGAAGCACTATCTCCTTGGTAGATTCTTACTCTTGCTGTTGAGGTCTTTCTTCTTCCTATACCTTCTGTATATTTCTTCACCATTTAATACTTTATAATTTAATCTCTGTTGGTTTCTGAGCTGCATTCTTGTGCTCAGGTCCTTTATATACTATTAGTCTAGTAATCCTTTTATCCTTTAACTTGTTCTGTGGCAACATGTTCTTCACTGCATCTACAATTATCTTTGTTGAATCTTTCTCTAATTGCTCGTCAAATCTTGTCTCTTTCAAAGCACCTGGGTATCCTGAGTGTCTGTAATACATTTTCTTTTTCTCTTTACCTCTAGTTAATTTGACTTCATCACTGTTTATTACAACAACATAGTCACCACAATCTACGTTAGGAACTATTTCAGGTTTGTCTTTTCCAATTAAAAGAGAAGCTATTCTTGTAGCAGCTCTTCCGAGAATTTGGTCCTTAACATCTACGATGTACCAATCTCTTTTTATATCTTCTTTTTTAGTCCATGTTGTTTTATATTTCATATTTCTTTTCTATTAATTAAAGGCCTGCACGAGCTTGAGGTCGTGTGCCACTCTTTTTAACTACTGCTGTTTTATCTACTTTCTTCTTAAGACCCACTGGTGTCTCTTCCTTAATCTTTAAAGGATTCTTCTTTTCTGCTTTCTCTATGTCCTCTTTCTTCTTGGTATCTTCTTTCTTGGACTTAGGAGCGGCGGATTTCTTTTTATCTAAACCTAAAAGGTAGACTCTAGATATTTCTGCATTATCTCCATCTCTAAATCCTACTCTAACAAAACCTACACCTGCTTTATCTTTCTTAACATATTCCAGATATTTCTTTACTATTGCTTGCTTTCCTAATACAGTATTGAGCTTTCTCATAAAATCAACGTTCTCTCCCTTCTTTTTACCAACCTCTATTAAAGATTCTGCTTTCTGCTTTAGAACCTTTGCCTTTGTTGTCGTTGTTACAACATAGTTGTGGTCAAAGAGAGATCTTAAGAGATTGTCTATAAGAGACTCTCTGTGTGACTTCTTTCTTCCTAATTTTGCTCTTTTAATTCTCTTATACATAATCTTCTATTAGATATATTAAACTCCTTTTATATTTATTCCGTATTCAGATAGTAATTCTACAACCTCGTTCAAAGACTTATTTCCAAATCCTGGGAGGTTAAGTAATTCTGTAGCAGTTGTCTCTCTAAGATCTCCTACTGTTTTGTATCCTCCTGTTAGAAGTCCTGTCTTTGATCTCTTGGATATTGGTAAATCTTCTATTTTCCAACTCCCTATTTCATCTTCTTCCTCTTTTGCTTCCTCTTCCATCTCTTCTGGTGTGTTTGCCTCTTCTGCTAATTCTTCGACTTCTTTCTGGGACATTCCCATTGCTATCATGACTTTTCCTGCAAACTCCTGAAGAATCTTTGAGGATTCAACTAAGGCTTCCTTAGGTTCAACACTTCCATCTGTAGTTACTCCAAGCAAAACGGCGTCTAGGTCTGTCTCCTGTCCCTTACGTGCCTGTTCTACACTGAGGCTTACTCTCTCAATAGGTGTGAAGTCACAGTCCAAAGGAATTAAACCTACAGGTTCTCTTTCAGCATCTTCTGCTCTCTTGTATCCTACTCCAGATTCTACTGTTATTTCCATTTTTAATTCAGAAGAAGCGTCTGTTAGATCTGCAATTACCAAATCTTTGTTAACCACTTCTAAATCTCCCTTAACCTCTATGTCTCCTGCAGTTACTGTCTTCTTTCCTTTAACTTCTAATTTGCACTTGAATACTTCGTCTAATTCTGTCTTGAATTTGACCTCTTTAAGATTAAGAATTATATCTACTACGGTTTCTTTTACACCATCTAATGTAGAATATTCATGATCTACACCCTTTATTTCAACGGCTGTTACGCCTGTTCCTCTAAGACTAGAGTAAAGAATTCTTCTTAATGAATTTCCCAAAGTATGACCATATCCTCTTGGAAGTGGGGATACTTCGAATAATCCGTAGTTATCTTTCTCTTCTTTAATGGTGACTTTTATATCTTTAAATGCTTCCATTTATATGTAATTTAAAATTATCTAGAATAGAACTCAATTATTAAGTTCTCCTTTATTCCCTCGTCTATATCCTCCCTTAATGGGAGTCTTACAACCTTACAACTTGCTCCTTGAGTTTCTATCCAATCTGGAGTTTCAAAGAACTTCTCAGCTGGAGCCAATTTTGCTTTTGCCAATTCTACTGAATCACCTTCTTTCAATTCCAATGAAGGGATATTCATCTTCTTACCATTTAACTTTATGTGCCCATGTGTGACATATTGTCTTGCAGCAGGTCTAGAAGGGGCTAAGCCAGCTAGATATACTACATTGTCCAATCTCAATTCTAAAAGTCTTAGGAACTCTAAACTCTTATCTGTGTCATATAACTTTGCTCTTCTGTCTGCTTCCTTAAATGCATTCTTCATCTTCTTTTCTCTTAGACCGTAAGTCCTCTTGACCTTCTGCTTTTCTCTTAACTGAAAACCATAGTTAGACAATCTAGCCCTTCTCTTGTTTCCATGTTGACCTGGAGGGAATGGCTTCCTTGCCAAACCATTTTTATCAGAAAAAGATCTTGCACCTTTAAGGTGTAAGTTTACTCCTTCTCTTCTACTCAGTTTTGCTTTTGGTCCTGTATATCTTCCCATTTTTATTTATTTCTTATCAAAATATATTTATTACTTCCTAGGTGCCTTTCTTGGTCTGCATCCGTTATGTGGAATAGGTGTTCTGTCTGCTAGCATTGTTATTCTTAATCCTGCAGAATCTAAACCCTTAACAGCTGCATTTCTACCAGATCCTGGTCCTTTAACAAAAACTTTTACCTCTTTTAATCCGTATTTCTTAATTACTCTCTCAGCGACTTCTACTGCAGCTTTTGTAGCTGCGAAAGCGGTACTTCTTCTAGCACCCTTGTATCCGACTCTTGCTGGGCTACCCTGTCCTAAGACATTTCCTTCTGTATCTGTGATACTTATGATTGTGTTGTTAAAAGTTGATTGGATTGTAGCAACACCAGTTGTAACTGTCTTCTTCTTTCCCTTTGTTTTTGTCTTCTCTGCTTTTTTAGCTTTCTTTGTTGCTGCCATAATTTTTATGTCTTTTCTAATTTACGTTTAAGTCCACCGACAGGTAAGCTCTTACCCTTTCTTGTTCTAGCATTATGTCTAGTTCTCTGACCTCGTACGGGTAATCCTAACTTGTGTCTAATTCCTCTGTAAGAACGAATATCTTTTAATCTTTTAATATCTCTAAAGATACTCTGTCTTAATTCTCCCTCTACCTTGAAATTCTCTTCTATATATTTCCTAACTACATCCAACTCTGCTTCGGTCATATCTTTAACAAACTTATCTTTGTCTAACTTTGTAGCTTCACATAACTCCTTAGCTTTACTCTCACCAATACCGTAGATGTTCATTATGGAGACCCATAATCTCTTATCATTTGGTATTTCGATTCCTGCTACCCTTGCCATTTATATACAAAAATAAATAAATTTAATATTAACCCTGCCTCTGCTTGTGCTTAGGATCTTTTTTACAATAGACATATACTCGTCTCTTTCTCTTAACGACATAACAATCTGGACACCTTTTTTTTACAGAAGCCTGAACTTTCATAATTTTTAATCCATGTATCTATAAGTTATTCTTCCCCTATTCTTGTCATAAGGAGTCATTTCTATTCTTACCCTATCTCCTTCAATTATCCTTATGTAATGCATCCTCATCTTCCCAGACAGATATCCTGTTACCTCATGCTTCTCTCCCTCAACCTCTATCTCTACTACAAACTGGGTATTTGGTAAACACTCCTTAACTATTCCATCAAATTCAAAAACTTTTTTACTTTCTTTCATATAATATTTTTCTATCTGAATGTAAATAGGACCTTCAGAATTATATCAAAGGAGTGCCTTTAATTCAACAAAAATAGTTAAATATCGGCAAATTTCTTATATCTGACGAATAAGCAGAGAAAGAATAACAAAAAAGAGGAAGTTTTACAAGTTTAAGACCCTAATTACTTCCTTATGTATCTCTTCTATCGTAGGAGCTGCATCTATCTCTACTAAAATGCCTCTGTTCCGGTATTCTTCTAAGATAGGTTCTATGGTTTTATTGTATTCCTGAATAAGACTTCTGGTCTTTTCTGGAGTATCATCCTCTCTCTGAATTAACTTTGTCCCACATTTATCACAATATCCCTTATTTTTCTCAGGTTTATGCTTTTCATGGTAAGTATTTCCACAAGTAGGACAAGTCCATCTAAGAGCGCGTCTCTCTATGGCTGCCTTCTCACTAAGAACAAAATGAACAAAGTAGTCCAGAGACTTGCTCTTCTTTTCCAGAAGATTATCAAAGAGAGGAATCTGTCCTGCATCTCTGACTACGGAAACAAAAGCCCAATCCTTGTTAGCATCAAAATTGTCTAAATACTTTTCGAACATTTTGTATGTTAAATCGTTGGGAACAAAGTGGCCTTTTGAATAGTGACTATGTGCTTCGATTGCGTCTGGGTCTCCCTTTTCATACATCTTTCTGAACATCTCTCCTGTTCCAATTTTTTCAAAACCATATTTCTGAACAAGGAGGTCTACTTGGGTGTCCTTACCACTACCTGAAGGTCCATGAAAGAGAATATTCATACAAATTTCTTACTAAACTAAGTAGGAATATTGTAACACATTAAGGGAAGACTGAATGTTCTTTTTTGAGAGATTAGAGGTACCTGTCGTAACTTCTGACTGTTAGCATAGACTCTGCCTCTCTCTTCATGTCTAGAACAACTCCAACAACAATTAAGAGTCCTGTCCCAGAGAATATTACTGAGGGAATTAGACCCACTCTGACTAGGATATCCGGAAGGATAGAGATCAATGCTAAAAACACACTTCCTACTGCGGCTAAGCGGAAACTAACCCTCCTGAGATACTGTGAGGTGTTTTGTCCTGGTCTAATACCTTGGATAAATGCTCCCTGTTTCTGAAGGTTTTCTGCTATATCGTCTGTCTTAAAGACAACAGTTAAATAGAAAAAGGAGAAAGCAATTATTAAGACAAAAGATATCCCATTGAAGATATATGGATTCTCTAAGAGGGTCATTATCTTCTCTGTTACATCTGCAACCGTTGGACTTAACTCTCTACTTAATAGGAACTTTCCTATTAGTTGAGGGAATGATAAGAATGACATTGCAAAAATTACAGGCATAACTCCAGATTGAGTAAGCTTTATAGGGAGGTAGCTTTCCATAGCACCACCAGTTCTTACTCTCCTCGAATATTGTATCTTTATCTGCCTTTCAGCTTGTGTAACAACTATAACTCCGACTATGATTATTAGGGAGAAAGCTATGAAGACACCTTTCTGGAATCCATCCATGGTTACAAAGTTTGACCTAAGTGTTCCAGGTATTCCAGAGAGTATTCCCAACATAATAAGGTAAGAGGATCCTCCACCTATCCCATCTTCGGAGAGGAGCTCTCCAAACCACATCATTATCATGGAACCTGCTGTTAGGGTTGCAGACATTGTTATTAGTTCTAGAGTTCCTAAGCTTTCAATAAGACCAAAACCTCTTAACGTAGAATATATTACAAAGGATTGGAGGATAGCCAAAGGTACTGTCACCAAACGGGTATACATAGATATCTTTCTTCTACCTTCTGCACCTTCTTTATTCAATTCCTCAAGTTGAGGTATTACTGTCCCAAGAAGTTGGAATATGATTGAGGCATTAATGTAAGGGGTTAATCCGATTGCAACTATAGAAGCAGTTTCTAATACTCCTCCAGAAACTGTTGAGAGGATATCTCCAAAACCTGTCCCTTCAAATAATTGGACTATTGCTTCTGCAGGGATACCTGCAACAGGTACAGCAGAAAGCAATCTGTATATGATGACAATTGCTATAGAGAAGAATATTTTCTTCCTAATTTCCTTAGTCTTGAATATTGATTTGATCTTTTCTATTGTCTTGTTCATTTGGTAAAGCCTATTTTACGCTCCCACCGGCCTTTTCTACCTTTTCTCTCGCAGCAGGAGATATTTTAATTCCCTCAATGGTAATTTTCTTTGTGATTTCCCCTTTGCCTAAGACTTTTACTTCCTGGGCATTCTTTCTAACTAGTCCTGTCTCTTTAAGTGTATCTACAGTTACTTTTGCACCTGACTTAAAATTGTCAGAGAGCGTTCCTACATTTACAACCTGAGTATTTATCTTTGATCTACTCTTAAATCCTCCGTACTTTGGAATTCTTCTGAAGAATGGAACATTACCACCTTCAAATCCAACCAAGGACTTATGACCTGATCTAGATTTCTGACCTTTCATTCCTCTACCAACGGTATGTCCACCTACACCGGAACCATATCCTCTACCTAATCTTTTTGCTTTATTTGTTTTTCCTTTTCTTTTAGGAACATTTTCTGAATACATTATTCTTTCTTGGTTACTTTATCTTTTTTAGGTACACTCTTCTTTGTATTTTTTTTTTGCTGGCTTTCTTCTTGAATCGTTTCTCTTTCCTCCTGAGTTAGACATCTTTGCTTTCTTCTTGTCTTTTCTCTTCTTCTCTTCCTTTGCCTGCTTTTCTTTGTCCATTTCCTCTTTGAGGGCTATTCTTTCTCTCATCTTACTCATCTTCCTTAAGACCCTCCCTTTCCTCAAGCTCTGAAGAGCTCGGAATGTACAGTAAGCATTGGCATTTGGTTCATTACTACCTAGAATCTTTCCATATACATTGTCTATTCCTGCTAAATCTAGGACTGTTCTAACGGAAGATCCAGCAATAATTCCAGTACCTGGTCTTGCAGGTCTTAAAAGGACCTTCGCAGCACCATACTTATATTCAATCTCATGGGGGATTGTATCTCCTATAAGCTCTATCTTCTTCATGGATTTTATTGCTAATCTTTCTCCCTGATCTATGGAGCTTTTAACATCAGAACCTCGCCCAAGTGCAACTCCTACAGAACCTTTCCTGTCTCCTACTACTACAACAGTACTGAATCTTAATCTCCTTCCTCCTTTTGTAACCTTAGCTACTCTTCTTATTGGAAGGGCCTTTTTATCATATTTACTTCTTTCTCTGTTGTCTCTACTATTGTTTCTTCTGTTATCTCTTTGCATTTTATTTGTCCTAAATTTTAACTTTCTGTTTTCTTAATTCTTCTACAAAAGTTTTTACTAGTCCGTGATACTTATACCCACTTCTGTCAAAAACTACTGAATCGTACTTTCCGACTTCTTTTGCAAATTTCTTTGCCATGGCTATTATATCATCACTTCTCTTCTTTGCCACAAAAGATTTAACAACTATACTTTTATCGTCATCTGCAATTCCAGCATAAAAATATCTATTGCTCTTGAATACAAAGATTCTAGGCTTCTCAGCTGTTCCTGACACATTTTTTCTGATGTGTACTTTTCTTCTTTCTCTTTGTTCTCTTTTACTCTTAGCCATTTTAATATCCTTAATATTTTCTTATTTTATTTCTCAGCTCCTAGGTTAGATTTTGAGCTCTTTCTTCTTACATATTCATCCTGGTATCTTATTCCCTTTCCTTTGTAAGGTTCCGGTTTTCTTACTTCTCTAATCTTTGCTGCAAATTCTCCAACTTTCTGCTTGTCGTGCCCTTTCACAATTATCTTTGTCTCTTCCGGTACTTCTATCTGTATACCCTCTGGAGATTCAAACTCTACTGGGTGATTTAATCCAAGACTCATTACTAACTTTCCACCTTCCATTCTTGCCCTATATCCAACACCTACTAACTCTAATCCCTTGGTATATCCATCTTTAACTCCCGTTACAGCATTCTGTATAAGTGCTCTATATGTCCCATGGTTTGATTTTGTCTGCTTAGTTTCTCCCTTAGCAATAACATTTATAATGTTGTCCTTGATTTCGACATCTAAGTCTTCAGGAAGGCCAACCTTTATCTCCCCTAAGGGTCCGGTTACAGTAACTGTTCTGTCCTCTAACTTTACTTCCACCTTTTCTTCGATTGTTATTTCTTGTAATCCTATTCTAGACATCTGTTTATTACCAAATTTCACATATTAATTCACCACCTATGTTCTGGCTCTTAGCCATTGCACCGGTCATTATTCCCTTAGAAGTACTAATGACAGAGATTCCTCTTCCGTTCATCACGGGAACTATTTCATTAGAGGACACGTATATTCTCTGCCCTGGCTTACTAATTTTTTCTAAGTGAATAATAACAGGTTCATTTTCATCGTATTTAAGAGCAACTTCTATCATTCTTTCTTTCTCCTCGAATTCTCCTATCATCTCCTCGTTCTTCATTACCTCTAAGATATTTTTATTTATCTTAGTATTAGGAACCTCTACCGAGTCCTTCTTTCTCATAATTGCATTTTTTATTCTTATAAGCATATCTGCTATTAGGTCGTTCATTCTTATTTTCTATTAATTAATTTACCAAATAGATTTCTTAACTCCAGGTATTTTACCCTCTGTTGCTAATTTTCTAAAGCATATTCTACATAAACCGTAGTGTCTAAGGTAGGCCCTAGACCTTCCACATCTATTACATCTGTTATAGACTCTAGTAGGATACTTAGAAGTCTCTTTCAATTTCTTTGCTTTGTATTCTTTAGCTGCTGTGGACATCTTTTATAAAAGGAAAACCAAATTTATCTAAAAACATCTTACCTTCTTCATCTGTCTTTGCTGTAGTTACGATTGTAACCTGCAAACTTCTTACCTTTGTAACAGAGTTAGGATCTATTTCTATAAACACTGTATGATCTTCTATTCCTATTGAATAGTTACCTGCACCATCAAAAGAGTTAGGACTCAATCCCCTAAAGTCTTTTGTTCTTGGCAAAGCTATGTTTACAAGCTTGTCAAAGAACTCCCACATCTTCTCCCCTCTTAATGTTACAGATACACCTATTTCCATTCCTGGTCTTATTTTAAAAGCAGAGATTGCTTTCTTAGCCTTATTCACTACTGGTTTCTGTCCTGCTATCAAAGTTATCATTTCTACTATTTCATCTAGTGCTGCACCATTCTCTGCGGCTTCTCCTGCTCCAACATTTATTACAATTTTCTCAAGAGTAGGAACTTCCATAGGATTCTCATATCCCTTCTCTTTCATCATCTCTTTCTTTACTGTTTTGTTGTATTCTTCTTTTAACCTAGCCATTATTTTTTACTTTCTGATTTAGATTTTGTACTCTTCTTTGTTGTCTTTTTCTTTGTTTCTTTCTTAGCTGTTTCTTTTTTAGTAGTTTTTTTCTTTGTCTCTTTCTTCTCAGTTTCCTTCTTTACTGGCTTTACAGCTGTTATCTCTTTCCCACATTTCTTACAAACCCTTACCTTCTTATCTCCTTCTTGCTTGATTCCGACTCTTGTTGGCTTGTCACAAGATGGACATACTAACATAACTTTCGAGATAGGGAATGGTTTCTCTATAGTTACTATCTCAGAAGTTCTTGTTCTACCGTCTCCCTTAAGATGTCTCTTGTAGAGGTTTAAACCTTCTACAATAATTCTTTCATTCTTAGGATCGACAGCAACCACAGGTCCTCTCCTGCCTCTCTCTTTTCCGTATAATATTTTTACTGTATCTCCTTTTTTAATATTCATAATTCTTATTTCTTTAAAGTACCTCGGGTGCTAATGAAACGATCTTGTCAAAACCCCTCTCTTTTAACTCTCTAGCTACAGGTCCAAAAATTCTTGTTCCCTTAGGAGCCTTATTTTTTGGATCTATTATAACTAAAGCGTTGTCATCAAATCTTAAGTAAGTTCCATCTTTTCTTCTAATCTCTTTGTGTGTCCTTGCTATTACTCCCTTCATAACTTCATGTCTTTTTATTCCAGAGTTTGGAAGTGCTTTTTGAACAGCAACAACGACTACGTCACCTACGGTGGCATATCTTCTTCT
>CAYRDH010000013.1:0-17414 GCA_964423025.1 uncultured Candidatus Saccharibacteria bacterium
CCAGTCTCTATCCTTTTTAAAACCAGAGTAGGGGATATGGCCTTTTTATGGCAGTATTCCTGAATCTCTTTTGAGATTCTTGAGATATCATGGTAGCCAGCAGCTTTGAGAGCTTCTTGAATTTGGTATAACTCTTTAAGATTTTCGCTCACTTTTCTCTGTCTCTTTTAATAACTGAGTCATAATCCCTTCGCGGACATCATTGATAATCTCTTCTAAATCTCCATTTAACACAGATTCTATATTAAACCAAGATTTCTTGATTCTATGGTCTGTTATACGGTTTTGAGGGAAGTTGTAGGTTCTAATTTTTTCTGCTCTCATAGCAGAGCCTATCATGTCAGATCTAAGAGAGTCTCTTTTAGAAGCTTCTTCCTGGCGTTTCTTTTCATAAAGTCGTGCTCTTAAAAGTGCCATGGCCTTCTCTCTGTTTTGTGCTTGGTACTTTGTTTCTTGACAACTTACTACAATCCCAGTAGGGAGGTGGGTAATTCTAACTGCTGAGTCTGTCTTATTTACACATTGTCCACCTGCACCAGAGGCTCTCATTACATCAATATTTATGTCTTCTGGGTTAATTTGGACATCTACTTCTTTTGCTTCGGGTAGTACTGCTACAGAAGCAGTAGAGGTGTGTATCCTCCCAGAGGATTCTGTAACTGGAACTCTCTGCACTCTGTGAACGCCACTTTCATATTTTAGGTCTCTAAACACATCTTTCCCTTTAATTTCTGCCACAACCTCTTTGTAACCACCAGACTCTGAAATGCTACTTTCTACCAATTGGACCTGCCAATTTTTTGCGGAGGCATAATTCTTGTACATACGGAAAAGCTCTGAGGCAAAAAGAGATGCTTCATCTCCACCAGCACCTGCTCGAATCTCTAGAATTACAGACTTGGAGTCATCTTCACTTGAGAATCTCCGCGCTATCTTCATACTTCTAATCTCTTGGTCTAAGGATGCAATCTCTGATTCTAAGGTCTCTATCTCCTCAACTGCCATCTCCTTTATCTCAGGGTCATTTTCATTCTCTACCATGTATTTAGCATCCTTGAGGTTTTTAATCTTCCTCTGTACCTCACTAGTATTTCTTGCTAAATCTGAAAAGTATGCTAAATCTTTGCTAAGCTTAGAAAGATCTTCGGAATTACCTTGTAAATTTGTAAGCCTCTCTTGTAAGGCATCTACCTCTTTTTGTGCAGTATTCTCGCTGTATTTTTTTTCTAATGTTGCAATGTCCATATACGGAATAATATCACTTTAAATTCCTTTAGTGAATTAATTGTTTTGGGGGGTTGTTACTTAGAAACCTTTGCGTTTTCTAACATATCCTTTAGTGTGAGAGTAGAAGTTGGTTTGGAAGAAGCCTCTTGAGACTTCTTTTTTCTTTTCTCCATCTTTTCTCTCTTAGATTTAAAGGACATCTTCTTAGACTTCTCGACTCTCTCTTCAAACTTCTTAACGAGGTTGTCTGTGTCAATAATCTTTTGCTCTCCTGTGTAAAAAGGATGGCACTTAGAACAGATTTCTACCATTATTGAGTCATCTTTTAGGGTAGAACCTGTTACAAAACTGTTCCCGCAGGAACAAGTGATTTTTAAATTGTGATTGTATTCTGGGTGAATTCCTTTTTTCATAACGAATGTGATTATAGCAGAACAAATATGAAGTGTCTAGAAATTATTATACCCTTTTTATCAAGATTAGGTTATGGGTCTTTAAGGGAACTTTCTAAAATGGTATATTGACTTATGGAATATCCTAAAAGCATACAAAATAGAATAAAAAGGGTAGGGGGCCAGGTTGAGGGAGTTAAGAAGATGATAGTCCAGGGAGAAAGTGGAGACAAGGTTATGACTCAGTTGCAAGCCAGTATATCATCTCTAGAAAGCCTGAAGACCGAGCTTATTAAACAGCAGATGAAGGAGAGTATGGTAGAGGATGTTAAGAAATCCCTTGGTATATAGTCCAATTTGTTGGATATATAAACCTAATAAGAGAGAACAAACCGCCCCAGAAAGAATTTGGTATACTTAACGAGTATTTCTATTTTTGAACAACTAAAAACATGAAAATCAAAAGAATCGGATGGACAAGTTTCCTAATAACAAGTGACAATATTTCAATATTAACAGACCCTTTGGAGTTGTCTGAATCTGGAGCGAGCTTCCCCAAAACTAGGGCAGATGTTGCTCTGTTTACTAATTATTCCAAAGAGATAAAGAAAGGAATCCTAAAGGATAATAAACTAGATAGTAAGGTTGTCTCAGAAGAGAGGGAGGAAGTAATGGAGATTAGCACCCCAGGAGAGTATGAGGTTGGAGGAATGATGATTAGGAGAGGAATCACCGATGACTTCTTTATTATTGATGAAAAGACAATTAGAGCTGTATATCTAGGTGGGACAAATAAGGATTTTGATCCTAAGAAAACAAAAAACCTAGGCGATGTTGATGTTCTAATAGTTCCAGTAGGGGATGGTGTTAATTTTATGGACTTTGACAAGATTGAGAGAGTAATTTCTAACACGGACCCATCTATATTGATACCTTGTGCTTACAAGGATGGTGGAAGTGGGAAGAAAGATCTTAAGAGTAAGGAAGAATTTATTAAACACTTCGGTTTTGCTAACGTACAGGAAGAGAACTATATAAATGTCTCCAAGAAGAAGGTAGAGAAAGAACAACAGAGTGTAGAAGTGGTATTTTTGTAATAAAATATTAAATAAGAAAAATATATGGATAGAGTTCCACCACAAAATGTAGAAGTAGAACAGTCTCTTTTGGGATGCATGTTGGTGGACAAAGATGCCATTATCGCAGTCTCAGGCTGGCTTGCGCCAGACCATTTCTATGACGACAGACATGTACAGATTTATTCGAACATCTTGGACCTTTTCAACGAAGGACTCCCTGTAGACTTAATAACTCTTACAGATAAGCTCAAGAAGCAAAAGAAACTTTCTGCTGTTGGAGGTAGGACATATATTGCAGACCTAGCTACTATGGTTGCTACCTCGGCACATGCAGAGGAGTATGGCCAGATTATTAAAGAGAGTGCAACTAGGAGAGGCCTTATCTCTGCAGCAAGGAATATTACAGAGATGGCTTACAAGGAGGATGTTGGCATAGATGAAGTTATAGATACCTCAGAGAAACAGGTTTTTGATGTTGCTCAGAGCGGTACAAGAACAAACTTTGTGCATATTAAGGACCTTTTGAAAGATGCTTATGAGAGGGCAGAAAGAGCAGATAAGGATGAAGCATATTTAGGGATTTCCACAGGCTTTAAAGATCTAGATGATCTCCTAGGAGGTTTCCAGAAATCCGACCTTGTTATATTAGCAGCAAGACCTTCTGTAGGTAAAACTTCTCTGGCATTGGACATGATGAGACACGCGGCACTGGTTGAAGGGAAAACCGTAGCATTCTTCTCTTTAGAAATGTCTAAAACACAGATTATGGATAGACTTCTTGGTATGCAATCAGGAATTCCTTTCTGGGAGATAAGAACAGGTCGTTTAAGTGACAAAAAATTTGTGAAGCTTGCAGATACCATGGGTGAGCTAGCTGATGGTAACATCTTCATAGATGACCAAGCAGGACAGCATATAAATGCACTTAGGACGAAGGCGAGAAGACTTGCACTCGAGAGAGGTCTAGATATTATCTTTGTAGACTACTTGCAGTTAATGCATGGTAATAGCAAAGAGAGCAGAACTCTTGAGGTTGGTGAGATATCTCAGGGTTTGAAGAATATTGCTAAGGAACTTGAAATCCCTGTTGTAGCACTATCTCAGCTATCTAGAGCAATCGAACAGAGACAGAGTAGGAGACCTCAACTTTCAGATTTAAGAGAGTCCGGTTCTATTGAGCAGGACGCTGACGTTGTAATGTTTATAGATAGAGAAGAGGTATGGGATCCTGAAACGGAGAACAAGGGAGTAGGGGAGTTAATAGTTGCAAAACATAGAAATGGACCTACTGGATTTGTTAAGCTGGCCTTTGTTAATGAAATTGCTAGCTTTAGGAATCTGTATAAAAAATAACCCCTAAATTTGCTTTAGGGTCTGGTCTAATACCTCAAATTTCAGTATAATTACGGCAATGCTGTGCTTTTGCATAGCAATTTTAGGGTCGAGTGGTGGAACTGGCAGACACGCGGGACTCAAAATCCCGTGCTAGCAATAGCGTGAGGGTTCAACTCCCTCCTCGACCATTTAAAGATATTTTTATTTAAAAGGGAAATGTTATGGAAGACTTTATTCTAAATCTGCTTGAAACTGCTGGTAGTATAGATTTTAAATTTGTTTGGCAAGTTTTCTCCTATGGATTAGTGGTTTTTTGGTTTGTTGTCCTGTATTGGGTATGGTTAGATTCAGGAGAGCGTACTTCAAATAAGACCGTCAGAGTATCATATGTCATTCTTGTGGCAGTACTGAACGTAGTCGGATTGTTAATATACCTTATTATCAGGCCTAGCCAGACAATAGAGGAGATATATTGGGCAGATCTAGAAAGAAGATACCTCAAGTACGAAACAGCAGAGTTAGGAGATTGTCCTAAGTGTGGTTCTCAGCTTTTCCCTGGTTATACATATTGTCCTGATTGTAGATACAAATTAAAGATGAAGTGTCCAAGATGTAAGGTATATGTGGACAAGAAGAATAAATTCTGTCCTCACTGTGGCCAAGAATTAAGAAAGAGGAGAAGTCCTGAGCAAGAATCCCCAACAAAAGAGGTGATGCAGCAACAGATTCAGGCAACCAAGGATGAAGCAAAGGAAGTTGTTGAATCCGAGAAGACTAGGTATAGCCAGCGAGGAGGCCTAGCTATGAAAATAGGGGAATCCATCGTAGGTGGTTACAAATTAATCTTTGGCAAAGTAAAAGAAATCTTCACCAAGAAAGAGGAGGGAGAGAAAAATCAAGAGAAAGAAAACAAGTCTTCCAACGAGAAGAGGGCAGACAAACAGAAAAGGAAGGAGAAGAAAAAGAGAGAGAAGAAAAGTAAAAAGTCCAAGAAAGAAAAATCCTCAAAAACCACTAAATAACAGATAATATGCTATCATAAGCTAATATAATATAGCTCTAATATAGTTGTGTATTTAGACATACTTGAGAAAATCCAGCAGATACTAAATAGTGTTAGCCCTCTTATACTCTTTGTTATTGTCCTATTACTGGGCATGTATGTTTTTTGGTCAGGCTCAATGGAAACTAGAAAGAATATCTCTTCAGTCTACGACATCTTTGTTACCTCCTTCCTTGGAGGTTTAGTTGTCGGAAGAATCTGCTACATCATTATAAATTGGGAGCAATTTAGTAGCTTTATTTGGTACTGGTTACCCTACGAGAAGTATGGTGAGGAAATCTACCTATTTAGGCTTTTACCTTGGAGGTTTATGAGAATATGGGATTGGAGAATAGATATCCTCTCTATGTTCGTTGCATTTATCCTAATAGCAACTTTCTGGGTTGTAATTGTAAAAAAGTGGAAATGGAGTCATATGTTCACCACAATATTCTTTACTGCAGAAGGGATGTTAGCAATCTCTTTCATCCTTCTAGGAGCAAGTACTGCAAACCAAGAATGGTTAACCCAAGGTATTGTCATGGTTCTTCTTCCTCTTGTTCTTTTCTTCCTTAAAAATTCTGTAAAGAAAGCAATTGTAGGAAAGAAAGAAATTAAAACCTTGATGCTCTTGGACATATTTTTCATAACTCTAACCACCGCATATGTTACTTATACCTATTTTATTGCCGATATAAACAACACAGAAAAGACCTCCATAATAACCTTCGCGGTGTGGTCTCTGTTGGGAATAATCTTCTATATGAAAGAGACAAAACAGGCAGACATTACCATAGAGAAAGTTTCTTCAATACGTACTGTTTCCCATTTGGATATAAATCAGCCAATTAAACTGCCCAAATAAAAATGCTAATAATAGAAGAAAAAAACAAGGACAAAAGATTAGATCTTTTCGTTTTAGAAACCCTCCACGCAGGGGATTATAAGTTCATATCTAGAAACTTTTTAACTAATAACTGGGAAGGGATTGTGAAGGTTGACGGAGTTAACAGGAAGCAATCCTACAAGTTAAAGGTGGGCGAGGAGGTAGATATAGATATGGCGAAAGTTGAAGATCTAAGAGAAAAAATGACATCTTCAACAGAGATTAAACCACAGAAGGGAGATTTGGAGGTCTTATTCGAGAGCGAGGACTTTCTAGTTGCAGACAAACCAAAGGGTGTTGTAGTCCACCCTGGAATAGGGAATGAAGAGGGAACTTTAGTTAATTATGTAAAAGGATATTTGTTAGAAAAAGACGACTTTAAAGAAGAAGTCCAAAGGGCAGGTATTGTTCATCGTTTGGATAAAGGTGTCTCTGGACTAATTGTTTTTGCAAAGAATTTAGAAATGCAAAAGCACTTACAGAAGCAATTTGAAAACCACGAGGTGAGGAAGATTTATTTGGCCAAGATTGAATACAAAGAACTGAGAAGGGGAATTAAGAAATATTTCCCAATGGAAGAGTCAGAATATTTGGATATAGATAACGAAATAGAGAAACTAGAGGAAAGTAATTTTACTTTCGACAAGACTTGGTTTAAGGCCGAGGGATATATCTCTAGAAGCCCAAGGAATAGGGTTAAAATGCAATTTAAGAAGTATTTCGGAAGAAGGGGGAAGAAAGCAATAAGCTATATAAAACCGGTTAGTAAGGAAAAGGTGTTAGTTGTTATTAAAACAGGTAGAATGCATCAAATAAGGGCTACTTTGGAATATTTTGGTATTGGTATAGTAGGGGATACTCTGTATGGGTTTGTAAGAGCTACAAGTATGCCAGATTCAATAGAATTGAGATCCATATTCTTGAGTTTTAAGGAACTAGATGGGTCTGATTTCACAATTATAAAGACTCAATAGTAGGAAAGCCTGTTTAGTAAATATTTCTTTTAATTTTATATGCCAAAGAGAAAAAGACGCAAAGCAAAAAGGAAGAGTACTCAGAAAAAGAGGTCCAGTAAAAAGATAGGTCTTTCTTTAATAGCCATCTCAATAATAGGGGCTTTTATTGCTATTTTTTCAGTCTACTCAGCACTTTCTCTTTTTAGTATAAACACAAAAGATCCCTTGGTAGAGAATCTCTCAGCACATAGGTTTCTTTCAAACATGGATACAGATTTAGAAAAGACGATGTTTCTCTTTGAGCAAGGAGAAGGAGAGGACAGGACAATATCTAGTGTCTATATCTTGTTAACTAATAAGGAAAAAGGGAACTCAATAGTTGTCTATATCCCTGGCTTTGTATATTTCAATGGACTGGAAGAAGATTTCGGCAGTCCAATACCCATATCTTCTCTGAGATATGCAGGGGAATTTTTGCAAGAGGGAATGGGTGTAGATTACTCTCTTTGGCAAATTAACCAAATACTTGGCTTCAGTGTGCATGATTACATTTGGTTTACTGCAGAGGCAGGTCAGACTCTAAATGAGGTGTATGGGAGTCCAGACAATATAAAGGATAAATATAAAGAAGCTTATTCTGAGAATGGTATGACTCTCTCGGACTCATATCTAAAACTTCATGCTATTTCTGCACAACATTCACCAATTAAAACGTTCTTGAGAGTTAATACTCTTAAAGATATGGACCAGAAGGTTCTCTCGAACATTTCCTTTACTTCCGCTTTAAGAAGGCTCGGTGCTTTTGAAAACACAGTAGTGGAGACAAATACTTTAGTTTTAGACTTAAGTTCCCCAGATTATTCATCTGAAGAGTTGTCAGATTTAGGTGGACAGATTAGGACTATTGACCTTTCAGAATATGACAAAAATCTTAGGAGAAGTTATATAGACGTAATAGACAGAGATGTAGAGAGGGAGAGGGTTAGGGTAGAGGTTTACAATGGTAGTGATGCTGCAGGGAAGGCAGGGATTTATGCTAGAAAGATTCTAAACAATGGTTGTGATGTAGTTAGGTTTGGAAATACTCCTGAACTGCTAGAAAGAACACAGATATATGTCTCAGACGAGAATGAATTTAACGACTCGCTAAAGGTTGTAGCTGAAGTTCTCTTTGATAGATACGAGATATTGGAAGAGAGACCGAGCTTTATGACCACAGGGGATATCGTAGTTCTTCTGGGGGCAGATATATTACAGATGGAAATGTTCTAAGGAGAGCGCTTGTTTTTCTTTCCTATTTGCTTAAATACTTCTTTTCTATTAAAATTTTCACTATGTTAATGATTTGGATTCTTCTAATATTACTGGTATTTGCACTTGCCTTTTTGGCTTTTATTCTTTTCTGGGGAGGAAAGAACGAGGATGAGAATCCCATATTTGAGGAAATGCGAAACCCTCTAATTATGCAAATCCTTGTACCTAGGGAAAACGAGAAGGCTTCCTTAGCTGCAGAACAGATGTTTGCATCAATCCATGGAATTTTAGAAAATTACAAAAGATGTCCTGACCTAGTGAGTCTTGAGATAGCATCAAATGAAGAGGATGGTATCAGGATTTATGTAATCGCTCCACAGCATTTATCTCGCTTTATAGAAGGCCAGATTTATGCTCAATACCCAAATGCAGACATCCAATATGTCGAAGATTACACTAGAGAGGAAAACCCTTCTGGGGAGATATTTGTGACTACTGGTGAGATTGAGATGGAAAAGGATTCCATATTCCCAATAAAAACATTTCGTAGTTTTGAAGTAGATCCTCTAGCTGCTATAACTGGGGCAATATCGGAACTAAATAGGGGAGAGAAGGCTTGGATACAGATAGTAATAAGACCTGTGTCTAACTATTGGCAGGAGCGTTCGAAGGAATATATTACAGCAATTAGGGAAGGAAAGGATCTAAATGGAGGTGGCTTCTTTAAATTTCTCATAGGACTTGTTAGTGGGATAGGGAAGACATTGTCCCAAAGCCCTTCTGATGTTAAGGAGCAGAAAGAGGTTGTGAAGTTGCTGCCAGGTCAAGAAGAGGAATTGGCTGAGATAGAGAACAAAATGCTAAAGGTTGGTTTTGAATTTAAAGTAAGGGTTGTTACAAAAGCAGAAACCCAATTAAGATCGGAACAGATCCTTAGGGATGTTGTAGCTAGTTTTAAGCAATTTACTACTGCGCATCTTAATAACTTCATACATGTCCTTCCAGAGAAGACAGGGAAGGAGATATATGAAGATTATACTAGGAGGCATTTAACTAAAGAAAATCCAGATATTATAAATATCGAAGAACTTGCATCTTTGTTCCATCTCCCAAATATCTCAGTAGAAACTCCTAATATCGCATGGAGTAGGGCTAAGAAGATAGAACCTCCTATGAATTTGCCAAGGGCAACCGATGGAGGCGTTACTATTTTTGGAGAAACAGATTATAGAGATATTAAGTTTGAATTTGGAATTAAGAGGAAGGATAGGCAGAGACACTTCTATCTTTTAGGAAAAACTGGTACAGGTAAATCCACTCTGTTTAAGAATATGTTTATATCAGATGTTCTTGCAGGGGAGGGAGCTTGTTTTGTTGATCCTCATGGAGATACGGTAGATGAACTGTTGGGATACATTCCTCCAAATAGGATAAAAGATGTTGTTTACTTTAATCCTACCGATGTAGATCATCCAGTAGGTTTCAATCTCTTAGAACTTAAGGACAAATCTCAGAGAGATTTGATTGCGGATGGAGTCGTAGAGGTCTTCAAAAAGCAGTTTGGGGACTCTTGGGGTCCAAGATTACAATATATTCTTACCAACACTGTAGCGACCGCCCTAGAGGCCCAGGGGACCACTCTCTTGGCAATTCTCAGGCTTCTACTAGATAACAATTACCGTAAATTTATACTTAAGCAAGTAGATGATCCAATCCTTTACAAATTCTGGACAGACGAATATGCACAGATGAGCCAAAATAATCGATTACTTACAGAAGCTGTGTCTCCTATACAGAACAAAGTTGGAAGGTTTATATCTTCTGCCGTTATAAGAAATATCGTTGGCCAAGTTAAATCCACAATAGACTTAAGAGACATTATGGACAACCAGAAGATTCTTCTTGTTAATCTTGCACAGGGTAAGTTGGGAGAAGAAACAGCTTCACTTCTAGGAGGTATGGTGATAACAAGATTACAATCTACAGCAATGGAGAGAGTAGATATCCCAATAGATGAACGTAAAGACTTCTTCCTTTACGTAGATGAGTTCCAGAACTTTGCTACAGAATCTTTTGCAAAGATTCTTTCAGAAGCAAGAAAATATAAGCTTAATCTAACCATGACCAACCAGTATATTGACCAATTGCCCTTAACTGTAAGGCAGGCAATATTTGGTAATGTTGGAACAATGGGTTCTTTTGTTGTAAGTCCTGCAGATGCCGCAATTCTAGAGAAAGAATTTGCTCCTGTTGTAAGTGCCGACGATTTAGTCTCCCTTGATGCGTGGTCTATGTACGTAAAGCTCTGTGTAGATGGAATGACATCTGTGCCATTTAGTGCGAAATCTTTACCAGTAAGATACAACCACTTTGGTCTTAAGAGTGATATTGTTGCCCATTCTAGAGAGGAATATGGGACGCCTAGAGAAGTGATTGAGGACAAGATTAGTAAATGGAGTAACCAGGAATATAGTGATAAAGGGAATAGATCCATTATGCACAACAACAACGATAAACAAGAGAATAATGATCAGAATCACAACGACAAGCAAGATAACAAAGGCAAAGAGGAGGGGAAAAAGAAGGAGGTCAGGAAGTCTAGGGAATCCAAGAAAGAGGATTAGGAAAAATATATACCCATGTGTTAAAATACCGCTATGTCAGGACATTCGAAATGGTCTACAATCAAACACAAAAAGGCTATCTTAGATGCCAAGAAAGGGAAGGTGTTCTCTAAGGTCTCTACTCAGATAACCCATGCTGCGAAAGAAGGTGGTGGAGATCCAGATATGAACCCTTCTTTAAGGATGTATGTAGACAAAGCAAAGGAAGTAGGTTTCCCCCAAGACAAGATAGAAAAAGCAATCCAGAAAGGAACCGGAGAGGGAAGTGAGGGAGTTATTTATGACGATTCTACATATGAAGGATTCGGACCATCTGGTATACAGATAATGGTAGATACACTGACAGATAATAAGAATAGGACAGTTGCAGAATTAAGAAAGCTTTTCGAAGATATAGGAGGGAACATGGGAGAAGAGGGTAGTGTTGCTTGGAATTTTGACCTAAAGGGTTTAATCCTCATTAAGTGTGGTCACATGGAAAAGGCAGAGAAATTTGGTGGAGATGACAAATTTGTTAAGGATGACACTGAGGAAGTAATGTTAAAGATTATGGAGATAGAGGGAGTCCTAGATATCCAAGAGACCGATCTTAATGGTACTTCTGGTTTAGAGATATATACTGACTATAGAGATTGGGGAAAAGTTAGAGACGAGATTAATAAGCTTGGTTATGTTGTAAAAGAGGCAGGTATAATAAAAGAAGCAAAGACTTTTAAAAAGCTAGATGGGAAAGAATTAGAGAAGGCCCAGGCAGCTTTGGAGACACTTGAGGACAACGATGACGTTCAAGAGGTTTGGAGTAACTTAGAAGAAAATTAACTTTTAACGATTTTTGTTATGAATGTCAGAATAGATGGCGGAGAGTCCTTTGACTATGAGTTTAATCCTGCAGAATTGGTTATAGACACCCATGAAATTTACAAGAAGACGCTAGAAATTATCAAGTTAGAAACTTCAGGGGTGCAGCTTGATGATTTGGCTAGACTAGAAGAACTCAGGAGGATAAAGGGTTATATTGGGGGTTATGAGCAGGAATATCGTATAGAGGGTTTTGACTTTGTGAAGTTTAGCCCAAACGCAGAGATACATTTGCTCAATCTCCTAAGTCCACTTCCGGATCAAAATGAGTCCGAGCCTAGGTTATTCCCTCATGAATTGACATACATTACTTTCAGGGATGCACCAGAGAGTAGAGAGGGGGTGAAGGGGAGTTTTGAATTAAAAATACATGAGTTTGATGACAGCAGAGATGAATTTGTGAGTGAGGATCGCTTTTATACCCTTCACCCAATAGTTACCCCAATATGGGAGCCATATAAGGTAAAGAGGGTTAAGGAAGCTTTAGAAGAGAATCCAGGTAGAGAGTTAATAGAGCTTTCTTAGATATAACTCAATACCATGATAGAATAGTCTTATGCGTATTTTAGGAATAGATCCAGGTTTAGCAACTACGGGTTGGGCTGTGGTAGATTTTGACAAGGATGGCAAGCCAGATCCTGTAGATTACGGGGCCATTACAACTCCAAAAGATATGGAAACCTCACAGAGGTTAGTAGAGATCTATGAAGATATGAAAGAGTTGGTAAAGAAATTCAAACCAGAATCTGCAGGGATAGAAACACTTATATTCTGCAATAATATCACCAGTGCGATGTTTGTGGCAGAGGCAAGGGGTATAGTAAGGCTTGTTCTGGAACAAAACAATATCCCAATAAAGGAATTCACCCCCTTACAAGTAAAAGATGCCGTCACAGGTTATGGTAAGGCTGGGAAGAAACAAGTCCAAGAGAGTGTTAAGATGCTGTGCAATCTAGAGAGTATTCCAAAACCAGATGACGCTGCTGACGCTATTGCAGTTGCCATAGCTTCGTACTTTTAACTAGCTAAAGTATATTCCCAAATCCTGTTATAATATACCCATGATTTCGTATATAACTGGCACGGTACAAAAAACAAACATTTCCAAGGACTCCTATGTTGATATCCTAACAAATAGTGGGATTGCTTACAGAATAAGCATTCCTAGCACATACAATATCCCTTCTAAAGGAGAAACGTACTCACTATATACTCATTTTCATGTTAGGGATGACAATCAATCTCTCTACGGTTTTGAAAAGGAACAAGAGAGGGACTTTTTTGAACAATTAATCTCTGTTTCAGGAATAGGTCCTAAGATTGGAATAGCAATAATAACTATGTTTAGTAGGAAAGAATTAGAAAACAAGATATTAGAAGGTGATGCTAAGTCTCTCAGTAAAGTTTCAGGTTTAGGTATGAAGGGAGCTCAGAAAATAATCCTAGAACTTAGAGGAAAGATAGATTTCGAACAGAAAGAAAGTTCCGAAGATTCCATCATCAGAGAGCTCAAGGAGGCATTAAAGACTCTTGGTTTCTCTGGGTCCCAATTAAAAGAGAGTGCAGAAGTAGGGGAGAAGCTTTTAAAGAAGAATAAAGATATTAGTATAGAGGAATTAATTAAGAAAGTGCTCAGTAAATGATAGAGTCGACATCAAAACCGAAGAAAAAGAAGAAGAAATTAACAGAGTCTCCATCAGAGGAGGCAGTTGAATTAGAACAGAATATTAGACCAGGTAGTCTAGGAGAGATGATAGGAAGAGATCTTGAGAAAAAGACTCTTCGTATGATGATAGATTCTGCAAAAAAGAGAAAAGAAGTAATAGACCATATTCTCTTTTATGGGCCACCAGGTCTAGGAAAAACAACTTTCGCTATGGCTATTGCTAATGAAATAGGTGCTTCCATAAAAATCACTTCAGGCCCTGCAGTAGAGAGACAGGGAGATTTGGCAGCAATTTTAACAAGCTTAAAGAGGAATGACGTTTTGTTTATAGATGAAATTCATAGATTGTCGAAAGTAGTAGAGGAGATACTTTATCCTGCAATGGAGGATGGAGTTTTGGATATCATAATGGGGAAAGGTACTTCTGCCAAGACAATTCGACTAACACTAGAGCCCTTTACTTTAATAGGTGCCACAACGCAAGTTGGGAAGATAAGTTCCCCTATGAGGGAAAGGTTTGGACTTGTTCAGAGATTAGATTTCTTCACCCAAAATGATTTGGTATCAATATTGGAAAGAGCAAGTAAGCTTTGGGAGATAAAGATAGAGAAAGATGCACTTAAAATGTTGGCAGACAGTTCTAGAGGAACCGCCAGAATTGGATTGAGACTATTGAGGAGAACCCGGGATTATGCTCAGAGTAGGGGAGTAGAGAAGGTTGATACAGAGGTTGTTTGGGAAACTATGAAATTGTTGGGTGTGGACAAAGAAGGTTTGGAACAAGTCGACAGACTAATTCTTAAGACATTGCTGAATAACTTTGGTGGGGGACCAATAGGGTTGTCGACACTAGCAGCATCTATTTCTGAGGATGAAGTTACCCTTGCAGATGTATATGAGCCATTCTTGATGAAAAGAGGTTTTATTAAGAGAACCTCAAGAGGGAGGGTCCTTACTGCTAAGGGATTAAAATATTTAGAATCTATGGGAAATGAGTAGAGGAATAACAACTACAGATGAGGAGAAGAGAGGAAAACTTCTTACATTGGCTGCTTTAATTGCCTTGGCCATATTCATATCTAAGATTACCCAAGCACAGACCCAAGTTGTAGCCTGGAGGGTCTATATGAATGCAGGGATCTACTTTGTAGTATCTTTCCTTGGATTGCTTTGGGCATTTAACTTTAAGGTTAAGAAGAAATCTGTTCTTTTTCTTTTGCAATCTGCATTATATGTTTTCTCTCAAGCGGTATTTATTGAATTTTTCTTCTTCCAAAAGTTTAGCCGTATTTACGAGGCTCTAATCCTCCTTCTCCTGATGTTCCTTGTATTTATAGGTAACTACATATCCTTCTTAATGGCAAATGTTCTAAATGTAGATCTCTTCAAAAAAATTCCTCTAGCTCAGGTTGGTAGAACTTCCTCTTATTTAGTCTCTCTCTTAATGATGTATTTCTTAACATTTAGTCTTTTAGTGACCGGTTTGGAAATATATGTTTTACTTCCACTTATTTTTATCGCTTATGCCTTGATAGTTTATCTTCACTATTTAAACATTGGTATAGGGGAGGGGGAGCTTTACAAAAAGAGCCTTCTTACATTGTTAATTACATTTATTCTTTTCTTAGGAATTTTTCTTACAGGAGATTCACACGAGCTTGTTTCGGCTATTCCTGTGGTAGGGTACTATTTCTCAGTAGGGGTAGTTAGTCAAGAAAATATTGCTTATGATAAAGGAAAAGGAATTTATTTCTACATAATAATTCTTGTATTTCTCTTTTTATTAGCAGTTTTTTTGAACATCTAGTTTTCCAAAAAAGAGGCATTGTTTCATAGAGAGTAGGGGGTAGGGGCCGAACATCCCATAGTGTGCAATATCCTATAGTTTATCACTGTGGATAATTAAGTGCTAATCCTCTGCTGCATAATAATAGTAGGCTATTAGAATGATTTGTTTATATGAATTAATTATTCTAATTACTTTGGAAATATCTCTATGTATATTTGTATACAGAAGGGGGTTCTCCCCTTTACGTAAATGTGTTATGATTTAAATATGCGAACCGAGTATAATCGTCCTTATATGCGGCCTCCCCAAGGGAGAGGCAGAAGAAAGGGTTATACAGCTAAAATGTTTAACTAATTAAATATGAATATTAAGGTCCCTCAATCTGATTTATTATTTTTAGTAAAACCTCCCTACTGGAATTTTTACAGAGAGGCCAATTTTCTAAAAAAAGCCCCCTACTCCTTGGTTGGTCAAATTTTTAATTTAATATACAATACAGTATGAAAGACTTTCCTAAATTAGAAGATCAAGATGACTTCTTGCTCTCTTTACAGAACAATAACTACAGTCCTAAGACCATTCACAATTACGCACGCGATCTATGTATATTCGCAACCTTCTTACACTTTAGAGGTGTGAAGTTTGAGGATGTTAAGAAAAAGGATATAGATACATTCAAAGGATACCTAGTTGCGGGTCAACATTTGAAAGATTTAGACAAATTTAGGGAGGGATATGCAGAAAACATTGTTAAATCAGGGGTTAAGGAGGGTGAAGCTCTTAGCGGCGATTTAAGGCCTCAAGAATCTAAGGGAGGTATGGTTGCACCTTCTGGGGAACAAAAAAATGTGGTGAAACCCACAGGAAAGTTTGAGAGCGATTTTTTGACTGATGTTTACTCCAAGGTCTATGGAAGTCTTGGGAAATTATCTGGAGTGTCAAAATCGTCTAGTAAAAAAAGTGAGGGCCTGAGTCCAAGAAGTATAAACAGAATGCTTTCATCTTTGAGGTCATTTTTAAAGTTTAGGATCTCTTATGATTTGGAAATTCCATTACCTCCGGATGCTGTGAGTTTAATGAAGGCCGAAAAGAAAATTAAGAAGGTAGCTAGTCTTGAACAACTTAAGAAATTGATTGAAGCACCAATGGTTTTTGAAAAGAACCAAGAGGTTGCTATAAGGAATAGATGTATGTTAGAAGTGTTGTTTGCAACGGGTATGAGGATATCTGAACTTGTAGGTTTGGACCTAGACCAACTGAATGTTGAAGGTAAAATATATATCCTCGGTAAAGGTAAAAAAGAGAGATCTGTGTATATGACTCCAAGAAGTTTAGATTGGTTAAATAAGTATCTAATTGTGAGATTGAAGCATGCATTTACAGATAGAGATGAGGCTGAACAACCTGCGGAGATGGAGAAGTTTTTCGTAGAAAATTCCGAAGAAAAAGGCCGTGAAACATCTGCCTCTGAGGAGTTAAATTTGGAGATTTTTGATAAGGGGAATAGGAAGTATATAAAGTTGATAGAAGATTATAGAAAGAGCGGGATGTTAAATAAGTTTGACTCCCCTGCTCTATTCATACCATTCTCTGGTAGAAATGCCGGTAAGCCGGATTCTAGAATCTCTACAAATTATTTCCAGGAAAGAATAGTTGTTTACAGGAAGAAGTTAGGTATACAGATTCCTACTTCTGCACATAGTTTAAGGCACGGTTTTGCAACTTATCTTGCTGAGGAAGGTGCTAGTCCTGCTGCTTTACAGGTTCTTCTGGGTCACGAAAGCTTGAATACAACTACTAGGTATGTTCATGCAAGTGAAAAGTTTGCAGAAGAGACTGTAAGAAAAAACCATCCTCTGAAGTAAGATTACTCTGAGAATTTGTTCATAACTTCTTCGTAGTCTTCTGTTTGTTGTGCTTTCTCAATTAGTTTGATAGCCTCAGGATCTCCTGCTTGGGCTCTTTGTGCTAGCTGTTTTGCTTCTTCCACTGCAGTTGTAAACTGGTCTAGTAAGTCTTGGTAGATATTTTTTATCTCCTGATCTGCTTCGTCTCCGTAGACTGTTGTTGCTATCTCTGCAATTATTGTTTCGAAGTGTTCTGGTGATTTGGCTTCTTTTATACGGGTCTCCATGACGGTTAATTCCTCATCTGTGGACTTGTCGGCATATTCATGGAAGACGACTTCTAATACTTCCTCAGAGAGTGCTTCAAATAGTTCATCGGCTTCTTTTTGGGGTAAGCCAAACTGATTTATTTTCTCTTTTACTTCATCCATTTTCTTTTAATTTAAAGTTATTTATATT
>CAYRDH010000014.1:0-14624 GCA_964423025.1 uncultured Candidatus Saccharibacteria bacterium
TACAAAAATATCATCTATTAATCCCATCCCTATTGCCATATCTCCTGGTATTAAATCTATTGGGGATACAATATAAATAAAAGATAAAACCAGTATCCAATTTTCTTTAAAAAATTGTTTAAGTTTTTTCATAGAAATATAATAACACAGTTGACTTCAAATTTACTTAGGCATAACATTAAGTATGACTAAAAAACCACTTTACAATGCCCTCGCAGCTTTCCTTTACATTGTAGGAATTGTTCTACTAATGAACTGGGCAGGTAACAACGATATCCTTGAGACTTCCCTACTTATGCCAATTATGATGCTATCTCTATTTACATTATCTGCTGCAGTTATGGCATACCTCTTCCTATATCAACCTCTTATGCTATATTTAGAAGGCAAAAAGAAAGATGCAGTAAATTTGTTTATCAAAACACTCCTTATCTTTGCAATATTACCTCTTAGCATATTCCTTCTTTATTTCTTTAATATCCTCGGTTAATTACCCAAATTGAAACAAATACTATAGGGTGGTATAATATACTACCATTTAAATACTGCTCATTTAAAACTTTTCCTAATATACCGATAGAAGTGAAATACCTTGTGGCAGCACAATTGCCTTAAATATTTCACTTTTATAGTGAGAAGCTCGTTAAAAAGAGAGAGAGTATATCCGTTTGGAAAACACTAAATACTACAACGAAAGGTAAGAGAAATGAAAAAGCATTTATTCCTGATTATTGTTTTAATAGCAATTACATTCGTAACTGCACAACCCGTAATGGCAGACACACCTGACTCTAACCCTAACTTTGCCCTAGACACCTGCATCATCATGAAGGGTAACAAGGTCTATGGTCGGAATTTGTTCATGGTTGAAAACGTTCCCACTGGGAGCACTGCAACCTTTACAATGTCTGGTTACAACAGCCCTCAGTATGTAAACTTTGGTTTACCCAAAGTTAAAGGAGAGAAATACTCCTATACAATTACTGAAGGATATGTTGGTGAATGGGCCAGTCTATACAAACTTGGAGAAAATTCCGAGGTCGTTAGTGTAGAAATAAATGGTGTCATTCATTCAGCTCATGTAATGAGCATTGCAGAGGCACTCGCTGCTTGCTTAAGTGGTGATGTAAACCCCTGCCCTGTTGAAAATGTTCGACCAAACGGACAAAACTAGCCTTCTAGGCTGTTTTCACACTCTCTCTTGTCCGTTATAATAAACAATAAATTCCAGATATTTTTGGAATACAAACTTGTCCTCGCCAATATATCTTGCTAGAATTAGTCCAATGTTGCTAGAAACAGACCAAGGATTGCAAACAACTAACCTTGAACAACAAACCTCCTATGAAGATTATTTACTAGTTGGCGGCAGATTCCCTTACGAAGATTTCACATTCATAACAGACACACTTTCAGGAAATTCCCCTACTCCATTTGAAATGAGAAAATGTTCATGTTCTTCTCAAATCTCAGGGATATGTGATCTATGCGGGGTCCAACTCTCACCAGAGGAGATCCACATATACAGAAATCTAAGAAGAAAGATGTCATCAGATCAAGAAATCTCACCTAATCAACCAAATATCGTAAATCCTTGGCAAATGCACGATGTAGAACTCGCAAGAGAAATATTTCTTTTAACAGACCACACTAGAGAAAAATACCAAATAGTCACAGAAAAATTCCCACATATGTTTGGAGTATAAAAACTATACTTCTAACAACACTTTTGCTATTATATCTACATAAATGAAATCCCCTAGGAACTTCAAAAAAAGCCCCGTATCCTTTTTAGGCTTAATACTTTTTTTGTCAGCAATTGTAATTGGCACTTTCCTTGGCCTAAGGGAACTGAAAAGACATAACACTAAACCAACAGAAGTTATTATTGCAAACATAACGAGCACACAAGGAGAGATCTATTGGAAAGCCAAAAGGGATGAAGCTTACACGGTGATATTCAAACAAAATTCCTATGATGCGGTAGAAACAAATCTCGACTCCACCCTAATTACGAAAGACCCCACGACAGCAGAATATATATATTCTGCAAACATTACTAACCTTAATCCAAACAACGAATATCTCCTCAGTATAAAGACAGAACAATCCTCTTGGAACCAAACTTATTCCTTCAAAACAAAAGATGAGAGAGAATCCTTATACCTACCAGAACTACTAAAGGGAGATTCTGAACCAGAACAACTTGTCTTAATAGAAACGGATACTGGGAATTATATTAGAAATACTCAAGAGCATGGAACTTGGTTAATAGAGAAACCTACAGATGATTACTCTTTACTAACCTATGCTAAATATTCCCTTAAAGATAATACCGGAACAAGGGCAACCTCCAAATTCGACTTAAACCCTTCTCCTGCACTTGCACGAACCACGGTACCCTCAATTGATCTAAACAATATAACAGTGCTTGAGTTGGAAAGAGGGACAAACTTCATACAGATAGCAATCTTTTTAAATAGCCAATCAGAACCAATCTCTACAGCCAGAGAGCTTATACAATTCTCTGACAACAATATCCTCTCAATAGGCCTTTTTAGAAATGACACATGGGAAGAGATATTAATAAACGAAAACGGGAAAATATATGGCGAAGATTTCGGCTTAATCCCAGGAGAAGTATATATGTTCATAACAAAGGGAGAGGTCGAACTTCCAATAATCAAGGATGACTACTCCTCCCAATTAGACATTGAACGCCTCAGAGGATGGAACCTTATCCCAGCCTCTATTTTTAATTATTTCCCCTTAACCTCCAAAGATGTCTTGCTAGATGAAAGATATTCCTCCATTTCCCAAACAGCCATTTGGGATAATAACCAAAGTTCCTTTGATTACACAATAGAAAACAACCCCTCGGAGATATCTGGGGAAATAACACCCCTTTCTACAGAACAAGGCCTTTTTGTTAAAATCCCTTATTAAAGACCTTTTCTCCCCTCCCCTTGACAAGAATTAGCACTCAATGCTACCATTTGCTATATATAAGTTGTAAGGAGAAAAATATATGAAAATTGTAAGAAGAGATGATAATAAGAGGTCATATCCCACCACATATACTCCTTTTAGATCAATCTTTGATGACTTCTTTGCACCAACCGTATGGGATGAATTCTTTACATCCCCTACAACATACTCTAATCTCTCTGCAGACGTTTGGGAGGAAAAAGACGATGTCTTCGTAAAAATTGCTCTTCCTGGTATTAAAAAGGAGGACATAAAAATAACAATTAACGAAGACAACATCTCTATAAAAGGAGAAACTAAAGAAAAAGAGGAAGAAGATCAGGACAAGAAATACTACTACAGAAGTATGGAAAGTTCCTTTGAACAAAGGTTCAACCTTCCAACTAAAGTAGACCCAGATAAAGCAGAAGCAGAGTTCAAAGATGGTGTTTTACAGGTCAAACTTCCAAAGGCAGATGAAGTTAAACCAAGAGAAATTGAAATAAAGTAAATTTCTCAAAAACAAAAATTCTAAAGGGGCTTGAAACATAGCCCCTTTTCTTTGTAGAATGGAAGATATTGGAACAAGGATTTAGAGACACAACAGAAAAAGAACCAGCTCTAGTAACGACTGCAAAGGAAATCTTAGTTCACCGTATATCCACCTGCAATAACACTTCCTACAAGAATTCTAAGGCACAAGAATTAGAAAAACTAAGTACTACCCCAACAGAACAACTTTACGAGACTAGTGAGCTTCATGGGCTCTTAGGAGAGGCAATATTCCTTAACTTCATAAGAGAATCTGACATAGATATTAAAGTTGGAACTGGTGAAGAAGATATGGCTGGAATAGACTTCTATCTAAATGGCTTCCCTATGGATATAACAACTGGCTTTAACAGCGTTGAGGAGAAGGTTCAAGCTTCTAGGTTTGCAACACTCTATGTCCCTAGACATTATGGACAGAAACAAGCATTCTCCGAAGGCGAGAATTTTACAAGGAACAAAACCTACCTTATGGATCATATTAGAGGCAATTTTGTAAATAATAAAAACTATCTCTATGATCTCCTCACCATAAATCTAGACGTTCTAAAAAGCATAAGAGCTCAAATAGACAACCCTACTCCAGATAGCCACTTTGCAGGAGCAGGAATAAATAATGAAAAGAATCTAGCAACATTAATAAAGATTCTAATAAATTCTAACCTATGGCCCAAAACAGAAAAAAGAGGTGACCCTACCGCAATAGATAATGGTGTAAAAAAACAAGAACACCAGTAAATAGATTAAAAATTCTACAGATAGCTTATGCCAGAAAAAGAGCAAGCAGAAAATATTGAATTAGAAACAAAAACACCCCCCCTTTTACAAGTATCCAGAGACATAACGAGTTACAGACTAAGAACAACTACCAATGGTTCATACAAATACAGAGAACAACAAGGACAACTACTACTTTATCTTGAGGAACAACTTAACTGTGAAGAACCACATTGCCTAACTAAAGGTATACACTACGAATCCCTATTTTTCACAGCCCTAGCTAACAGATATGAGCCTAACAACCATTTTAACAACCCTAAAATTGCTGTATCCACAGGTCAAGAAGACCAAAGAGGAATAGACTTTATAATATTCACCAAATCGAATAAATTCCCTGTTGACGTAACCGTAGACCCTGGAGGATATCCTAGAAAGATGAAAAATAAAAACAGTCTGTCTTTACTACTTCCTGAGATAGACCCAGATACAAGGAAAAGATACCTCGGGTACTTTGAACAACACCTCCTAGATACAGACCTTGAAGATTTCCTACAGAAAGTGTTCCTACTTAATGTTGCAATACTAAATAATTGTCATCCCAACTACACACTCTTTGTTAAAAATGGGAAGAAAAAGAAAGCAGGAAAACCTACTTCAAACAGACCCTTCGATGAAGAACTCTTTGGCTTTTCAAACTATGGAGGCAAACACAGAATAACAATTAGTAAGTCAGTCTACCAAGATACAATGAACCTACTCTCTATTATCAAGAATCCTAATTTCTAGCATCCTTGAGCAGTTCCATAAGAAGTTCTGACTCCTCTTCATTTGCAATTTCTGGAACAAAATCGTTATTCATAAGGATAGGTGTCATTTTGGTCTGTATATATTGACCATCATAAAAATAGTGCGCAAGAACTAAGCCCTGCCTTGTCCCTATCCAATTAATCTGGTCAAAATAAAGATTCCCCAAGCCATAAAATATTACCCCATCACCATACAGTTCGTAGGTTTGAGGTTGGTGAGCCTGTGTTCCTACAACAATATCTGCACCAAAATCTATTGCCTGCTTAAAGACTCCCTCCTGGTCTGGAACTGCAACTGGTCTATAACACGGAGGATAAATTACATCTGTAGCAGGATAACTCCAACACTCCTGGAATTGGAAGGTAACAATAACAACATCTGCTTTTTCTTTAGCTTCTGTTATGTCTCCCCTAAGCTTCTCTACGGAGTAAGAATTCGCTCCCGCCCTCTCCGTTCCAGCCAAAGCCAAAGTCCCTAACATGGTGTCGTAATAGTTGTATCCTACAAAAGCTATTGTAGAAGAATTAACTTCCTCATACAAAACCTTACTGGCATCCTCACTATTAAGTCCTCCACCAAAATATCTCATACCTAGGCTCGTGTAAGTTTCTATTGTATTTTTATTATATTCACTACCAAAATCATTATTATGGTTACCTGTCAATTCGACGATATCTACACCTGACTCCTCAAGAGTCTTTATGTATTCGGGTTTGGAACAAAATCTCATACCTCCATAAACAGCACAGCCCTCTACAAAAGAAACCTCGTTGGAGACATGTGTTAAGTCTGCATCTGCAAGGAAAGAACCTATCTCTTTTGCTGGATAGGCATAATCTCCCACCTGATCCATCCTTGCAGCCAAAGATCTTGCTATTGCGACCACTCCTCCCATATTTACCTTTGTTAATTTCTCTTCATCCCAGCCTTCTGTCCCAATATCTATATTCCTAGATAAAACAGACAGAATAAAATCATCTACTTTTTCACTTAACTGAGCATAAAACTTAATTTCTATAGAAGCCTCTCTATTATCTAAGTAATACCCTTTATCTGTTTCAAGAATCTTTACTCTAAAATCCAGATCAGAGAACTCTACAAGACCAATATTGGCATCATCCTCTTCTAATTTAGAAACTAGTTCATCATAACTCTCCAATAGTGTTACCTCTGTTCCATACTCTTCTCTCACAAACTCTTGGTTAAGGGAGTTTAGGACAAAAAGGTTGTAATTTTCTACCTCCTCTTTCTCTATATCATTTACTAAGGAATAGATATGGGCAACAGGAATTAGATTCTTACTAAATATTTCTTCAGAATTCCCACTAGATTCTCTTGAAAGAACTATATCTGCATCCTCTTGAACTATTTCAAATCTCTTTTTACCTTGAAACTCTAATCTCTCTAAATTAGAGATTGCGCCAGTTACATATGTTTGAGGGATATTCTCGTCAAAGGAAAGTGTGAAGCTGTCATATTTAACATAATCCTTTTCTCCCAAAACATAAGCAACATTAGCGGTTAGATAATTCCCCTTTGTAAAAAGAAAGAAGAAAAAGGTAAGGATTAGTGATAACGGGATTGAGATTAAAAGACCTTTTTTAACTGAAGGTTTCTGGCGCTTGGTTTTTTCATCTTTTAGGTCAAAACTTTGGTGCATATATGGAATATATTAGCACATATACAAAGGAAGGAGTAAGAACACGGAGGTGGATACTATAGGGTATTTTGTGGTATAATGTAGTTGGTATTATTTAATATTTTTAAACATAATACTATGAAAAACCTGCTCATAAAGGGAAATAAGACACTTGCTATTACAACAGGAATACTGCTTGCAGGGGCTATATTAAACAGCTTTGCTGGAGATATGCCTATTAACTATGTAGAAGCTAATGGTTCCAGCGATATTGCTAACCTTTCTATATCAACAAGTAGACAAGTTGAGGAGAACCTTATTGTAAAAAGATATGTTGCTAATGAACCCCCTCAATATACTCCTGATGCACAGAAGGTTGAAAATGTAAGAAAGTATCTTGCAGGAAGAAATGCTCCACTAGCAGATTATGCTGAGGAGTTTGTTAAAGCTGCAGATCACTATGGTATCGACTATAGAATTATTGCTGCTATCTCCGTAATTGAGTCTGGAGGTGGAAAACACAACTTTAAAGCTTACAATGCTTGGGGTTGGGGTAAATCTCCTTTTGAAAACTGGACTGATGGTATATGGAGTGTTTCTGCTGGTATATCTAGATACTATTCTAGAGGACTTACAAGACCTGAATTAATTGCACCATATTACTGTCCTCCCAATGCTGTTAAGTGGGCACAGAATGTTAACTATGTTATGAACCAGATTGGGAATTAATATCCCCTCTGTTATACTTGCAACATGGATTCCAATATAGAAAAGGTAGGAAAGTATTCCGTATCATATTTCAACAAGATAGAGTTTAGAAATCTTAAGAAGGAGATTTTTAAAGAGGAAATCTATAAATTGGATATTAATAAAGACAAATCTGAAAGTCTTAACATCATAGATGTCGGGGCTTACATAGGTTTATCCATTCTCTATTTTAAATCTCGTTATCCTAATGCACATATTACTGCTTTTGAGCCCAATCCTAATGTCTTTCCCCTTTTAGAAGAGAATGTTGAATACAACAAGATTAAAAATGTTCAATTACATAATATTGCAATTGGAAAAGATACAGGAAACAGAGAACTATACATCGAGAGTTCAGGTTTCGCAGCATTCTCTACGGCAAGTTTTAGAAAAGATGCTTGGAATGGCAAGCAAAAATCCAGACCAATAACTGTTAAAACAGAACCCTTGAGTAAATATATCACTAAGAAAGTAGATCTCTTGAAGATTGACGCAGAAGGAACTGAGTACGAGATTATAAAAGAGTTAGATGAAAGTGGGAGTTTTTCTAGAATAGAGAATCTTCTAGTAGAATACCACCCTTCAAAGAATAGCAAATTACAAAATCTGGAGAAGATTTTAAGAGAGAATGGGTATGATATAAGCTACAGGAAGGATGGAAAAAAGTTAGAAGAAACTATGGAAGAATTAGTCCTTATAGTAGCTAAGAAAACTGTTTAAGATTCTTGAGATACCATTTTTATCCCTATTGAATATTGCATAGAGTTGCTTTCTTAATTTCTCACTATCGTGCCTTATTAAACTTCTTTTCAGGTGATCCCCTTTCTGTTTCTTAATAGGGCTAGATGCTACTAAGTCTTTTCTGATTATGAGCCTACCATCTCCATCATGAAGATCATCTTGTAGGATATGTTCTCCATCCTCTACATATCTCTTATATGCTTCTTTTGGAATTCTTCCGTTATTAACAAGAACGTAATCTACCTTCTTACCTATATAACCTTCTAGAACATCGAGTATCTCCTTTTGGGTTTTATCTCTAGTCTGGCCAATTTTACTCATTAGGTTTGTTATATACACCAATTTCCCCCTACTCTTTTTAATCTCTTCTGTTATGTCATCTACCAGAAGATTTGGAAGGAGTGTTGTGTAGAGGTCTCCTGGACCTAAGATGATGTAATCTGCTGTCCTTATAGCCTTCAGAGCACCTTCAGATGCCTTGGCCTTGGAATCTAGATAGAATTTAGTTATCTCCTTGTGATGTTCTGGCTCATCTATGTAATGCTCCCCTACTACTTTACTTCCATCTTCATACTCTGCCACAAGCCTAACACTGTCGAGTGTGACAGGAATAATATCTCCTCTAACACTAAACATATTCTTAAACATCTCTATAGCACCTATCTCTGAACCCATAATATCTGTCATCGCTATCATGAGAAGATTTCCTAGGGTATGTCCCTCCATACTCTCTGAACCATGGAATCTGTATGTGAAGAGATCCCTTAGAACTTCATTGGTTTGCGTATCTGCTAAAGCAATTATAGATTTCCTGACATCGCTTAATGGTAAAAGTCCAAATTCATCTCTAACAACAGCATTACTACCTCCATCATCCATCATTGATACTATAACCTTGAGATTCAAATCCTTGTGTTTCTTTAGGCCTTTCAAGACCACTGTAGAGCCTGTTCCTCCACCAATTAGTACTATGTTCATAAGAAATTATATCATTTTCATGCTATAATTGAGTGTTAATATAAAGAAGGAATGAAATATGGAATTCAAGGTTGGCTCCAAAGTTTTTTATCCATCCCATGGAGCGGGAGTTATAAAAAGAGAGAAAGAGATCGAATTTAATGGTGAGAAGAAAAAGTATTTTGAATTTGAATTAATAACAAATCCCCTTAGTATATCTACACCTGTAGACAACGTAGAAAATCTTGGAATAAGGCCTATACTTCCTACTAAAAAGGTTGAGGAAGCTATAAAGATTTTAAAGAAAACACCCACAATAGATCCTAAGGTTAAAGATTTTAATATGATGCTAAAGATGTTTAAAGATTTGGAAGAAAGTTCTGAATTAGGAGCATCTATACAGATTATTCAATACTGTAATCATGTTAAAAAAGTTAGGGAAAAAGAAGGTAGGTTAATTCCTATTACTATTGAAAAGCAATTAGAAGGTGCAATTAGAAACATAGTCGGAGAGATGGCAGTATCTGGCGGGATAACATTAAAGACAGCTTCTAAGAAATTTACAAAGATTACTGGAATAGAGGCAGATGTAGAGGAAGAGTAATATTCTTTACTGTTCTTCCTGAATCCATTTTTTCATCTCACCGCTTCCCAACATAACTAAATCTCTCAGTTCTTTCCCCTTTTCTATTTGCTTTTTCCAAAGGTAGGAACCTACATGGTAAGCTGGCCCATTCATCTCCGTTAACATTCTAAGAAACATTACATCCAGTTCTTGTTCATTTAAACCATCTAAATTTGGGGCTTCTTTGCTACTAGACATATCTTCAAACCAAGATATTGTAGCCTCTCTCTTAGTACAATCTTTAAGAATTCTCTCTTTGACCAAGGCATTCTCTGCTTTCAACCAACTCTCAACAGTGTTTATCCAGAATTTAGCATCTTGAACAAACCCCTCGTGATGTCTATAGTGGGTTGGTTCAATGTATGTTGTTAGACCTTCTTCCCAGAGGAAGTCATAAATCCCCTTATCTAAGGGATCTGTCCTTATACTAAATGGAGGAGTTTTCTTGTCTAGCTGTTTTAGAAACAGATGTGTAGATTCGTGGGCAACGTAAGAGACTATCTTTTGGTAGGAGGTGTCATTACTAGCCTTTGTTGGTTTTAAAGCATTTATATTTATTGCACAGCCCTGTCCATGTAAAGCCTTGGCATCTCCATACCTAGGCATAAATAAAAAAACAATTGGAAATGCCTTTATGGGAACATCTGGGTTGATTTTTTGTGCCAAAGATAAACCTTCCTTAACCGCTTGCTGTGCATGGGTGAAATCAAAATATTTAGAAGCTTCATCTAGTTTCTCAATGACACTCTCTTTACCCATCTCCTCTACCATTGCATCTAAAGAATGTCTCCTCTCAAAAAGATTTAACACTTTTTGATGCTCTTCAGACAATGGTACATCATTTACAAGATATTCTCGGGTTGGTTGGGTAAAGTCATAAATCTTGGGCTCTAGATTTAGATCTAGAGAGTCCCTCTGTCCACTTTCTCTGTTGTTTCCCTCTTGTTTTAACATAGATATAATCTACCACAAACAAAAAGACAGAGGAAATCAGAGAGAGGGAAATTTTAACAGTCTTTTAAAAAAGCAAAAAGCAGGATGCCGGACCTACACCGGAACTCCAAACGTCACAATCCTGCAAGCAGAAAAGGGACGCTCTACAATCCGAAGAAAGTAGAAAGAGGAAGGTTCTAATAACCTACAAAACCTTGCACTACATGGGTAATTAACCCAAGACTGTTAAAGTACAATTACAATCTAACAACTATTTTATTAGTTGTCAACAACTCGCAAAAGCTCATAGTAAGCATATAGTGGGAGGTCGTTTAGTCAATCTTTCTCATTCTGACCTCTATTTCGCCTATCTTGAATTCTCTGTCAAAGTCACTCATAGAGTCAACTACGACGACATTTTCAACCTGCATCTCCTTATTGCTCTCTTTAAGAAACCCTTCTATTATTTCCTTTCCTTCGCCCTCAACAGAGATCTCTATATTTATTACATCCTCAATCTTAAACCCTTCCCTCTTTCTAAAATCTCTGTATTTTCTTAAAAAGTCATTTATTATTCCCTCCTCCTTCAACTCCTCGCTTAGATTTGTATCTAAAGAGACATACAGATCATTATCCCCGACAGTAACGACTCCTTCTTCCTTCACGGGCTCCTTAGAATATTCAACCTCCTTAAGATTTAATTCATTTTTAACAATATCCCTAACAAATTCTTCCTCAATACCTATGTATGCCTTATTCAATGGTTGCCTCAAGTTTAGCTTTGACATCTCCCTTGCTTTAAGACCATTTGAACAGATATCTCTAACAATAACCATCTTTTCAAGAAGACCTTCATCAACATCCTCTTTCTTAAACTCTGGATAATCCTCCAAGTGCACAGAGGCTTTACTCTCTTTCACAGCGAGATTTACAGCGATGTTGGAATATATCTCATCTGAAATAAATGGAACAAACGGAGCAAGCAACTTAGAAAGGACTAGTAAAACATAATGAAGTGTCCCTATTGCATCTGATTCTCCATCCCTAAATCTATCCCTTGACCTTCTTATGTACCACTGAGAAAGATCCTTAATAAAGTCCTCTATATCTCTTGAGGACATAGCCATATTAAATTGGTCCATATTCTCCTCTACATCCATTGCTAACTTTCTAACCTTTGAGACGATCCACTTGTCCATGACATGCTCTACCTTGTCTGGATCATAACTGGCATGGTTCCAATCATGTAGTTTGGCATATGTTACAAAGTAGTTATAAGTATTCCAAAGAGGTATATAAAATCTTCTTCTAACATCATCCAAGATAGAAAAACCAAATCTAATATTTGCTCCAACAGAAGCGGTCAAGAAATTCCACCTGATTAAATCTGTCCCTACCTTGTCAGATGCCTCATCTAGAGGGATATAGTTATGTGCTGTTTTACTCATCCTCTGGTTATTTTCATCTCTAACCTCTGCAAAGCCTAAAACATTCTCATATGGCCTCGAATCTTCAAACACAACTCCAAAAACAAGCATTGAGTAAAACCACAACCTTACCTGCTCTATCATTTCAACAACAAATTCAGCAGGATACCACTGCTCCCAATACTCTTTATCTTCCAAATACTTAAGAGTAGAGAAAGGAACTACTCCAGCATCTAGCCAGCAGTCTCCTACATCTTGAACTCTTTCTACCTCTTCTCCACACTTAGGACATTTAATCTTCACATCATCTATCCATGGCCTGTGTATACTTGGAAGTTTTTCTACTAAATCTGGGTCAACTGCAAACTCTTTGAGTTCTTCTTTACCACCAACTACATGTAAATGCCCACATTTTTCACACTCATAAAATGGCAGAGCCAAACCATAAAACCTCTTTCTACTAATCATCCAGTCCTCCATATTATCTAACCAGTCCTGCATCCTCTTGCCTACAAATTCTGGCATCCACTTTACCTTCTCTGCCTCCTTCTTAAGTTCTGACCTTATCTCATCAATCTTAATAAACCAGTTGTCTTCTAATCTGAACAAACACTTAGTTCCACATCTCCAGCAGTGAGGATAACTGTGTTCGTAAGTTTCTGTTTTAAAAAGAAGATCCTTGCTCTTAAGATGTTCAATGACTATATCTGCAACTTCATGTGCTGACTTACCAGAGAGAAAACCAAAGCCCTCTACAAAATGTCCGGAGGTATCTAAAGGAGATATTGCTGGAGCACCTAATTCTTGACCAAGTTCGAAATCCTCTTCACCACAACCTGGAGCAATGTGCACTACACCAGAACCACTTTCGGAATCTACTAGATCCCATGCGACAACCTTGTGTTCAACTCCCTCTTGAGCAGGGATATCCATTAGAGATTCATACTCTCTACCAATTACATCATTAATGTCTATCTCTTCTAAAACTTCTACTTCCAACCTCTCTGCAGCATCTTTTCCTAGATAAACAACTTTTCCATCTATTTTAGCTTTAACATAATCTAATTCAGGATTAACAGCCAAAAGAACATTTGCGGAAAGGGTCCATGGAGTTGTTGTCCATGCAAGAACATATTCTTCATCAGAACCTTCTTTCTTGCTTAATTTGAATAGTACATAGACAGCTGTATCCTCAATATCTTTGTAAGCATCTGCTTGCTCATGCTGAGACAAACCTGTCTCACACCTTGGGCACCATGTAGTAGAGGCCTCGCTTTTGTATATCAGGCCCCTGTCATTACACCTCTTTAGGAAATTCCATATGTAAAGATTGTTAGTCTCAGACATGGTGTAATAGCTATTATCCCAATCCATAAACATTCCTAATCTCTTTGATTGCTCTGTCTGTATCCCGGCATATTTATTAACCCTTGAAACACAAGAGTTGGTAAAATTGTCCATACCGTAATCCAGAATATCCTTCTTACTATTAAAACCTAATTCTTTTTCTACCTGAACCTCTACCCAAAGCCCTTGGCAGTCAAAACCATTCTGGAATCTCTGCTTAAAACCTTTTGCATTCTTATATCTCTGCACAGCGTCTTTATATGTCCTACCCCATGCATGATGGACGCCCATAGGGTTGTTAGCTGTAATAGGACCATCTATAAATGAGAATCTCTCTTCTGAATCTTGATTCTTTTCCAAATATTTCTTAACTATTCCCTCCTTCTCCCATTTCTCTAGGAGATCTTTTTCCATTTGGACAAAATCTTGTTTTGGACTTACATCTTTTAAGTTTTTTGCACTCATAGCTGTCATTATATCATATGAATTTAGGCTTATCCTCCCCAAAAATCACAAATTTAACAAGATTGTCTTAGAAATGGCTGATTGATATAATAATGGTGGTTAAAATAAAGTTTTTAAACTTCAAATAAATTAACAAACATATAACATGGAGACAATGAATAGAAGGCCCGAAGAGTTTGATTCCCCTACTGACCCTAAATTTCTTGCATTAGTACAAGCAGGTGCAGATACAGACAAGGAGCTTACAGAGGACGATATAAAACAGGAGTGGCAAAGAGATATGGGATCTGTTCGATATTCAGTGTTTGGTATTGTTGTTAATGATCGTATCCAATATTTTGGCTCAAAGAGGGACGAATCAAGACAGAAGATTTCAAACTATAAAGGAGAGGGGCTTGCAAGAGATATTCTTAAAACATTAGAAGGCAGAGATGTCGAGGGCCTTAGAATCTCCATTGATGAAGTTAACCAAGAATTGGTAATTGCAATTTCAGGGGAGCCCTCAATAAGAATTCCTGAAAAAGGGGAACCTTCCTCAAATTAAAAACAGGCTTACAACCCAAAAATTAATAACCCAAAACTGGGTTATTTCCTAAAAATACTTTCCATATTGAAATCTTTAAGTGGTTGCCGGACCTAGACTCGAACTAGGATTAACGGTTTCAGAGACCGTCGTCCTACCATTAGACGATCCGGCAAT
>CAYRDH010000015.1:0-10328 GCA_964423025.1 uncultured Candidatus Saccharibacteria bacterium
AGGTGGTTGTTCACTTTTTTTGTTATTTCTTCTATGGTCTGTGCTTGAATCTCTGAACCACACTTTGGACAGTGGGGTTGGCCTACGTGTCCGTAGAGTAGTCTTAGGTGATTATATATCTCTGTAATAGTTCCTACTGTTGATCTTGGATTTGTGGAGGTTGTTTTCTGGTCTATGGATATAGCGGGGGAGAGCCCTGTTATTGAGTCTATATCTGGTTTCTGCATTACGCCAAGGAATTGTCTTGCGTAGGAAGAAAGAGATTCTACATACCTTCTTTGACCTTCTGCATAGAGGGTGTCAAAGGCTAGGGAGCTTTTACCGCTACCTGACAATCCTGTTAGGACAACTAATTTGTTTTTGGGGATATCTACAGAGATATTTTTTAAATTGTTCTCTCTAGCGCCCCTTATTTTTATGTAATCTTGTGACATGACGACATTAATTATATCATGCGAGGGTTAAATCCTTATATACAACCTTACACAGAGGCCTTTGTGTGTAAATTTTTATACAAAAATGGTAAGATAGGGGGCGTTTAGAAACTTTGCACCCGTAGCTCAATAGGATAGAGCAACGCACTCCTAACGCGTAGGTTGTTGGTTCGATTCCGACCGGGTGCGTTTTAGAAAGAATCCCTGTGGTTATTTAAGCCTGTATTGATTTATTAGAACTGAGTTCTCTTCAGGACTACTCTCTAGGGTAACAATATATTCTCTATTCTGTCTTATTGTATGTAGGAGGATAGGGTCGATTTCTAGTAATTCCATCTGATTGCCTCCATCCTTCTCCGAGATTTGTAGCTTGTTTTCTTTTACGTAATAAAGGTAAGTTGAGTTAGATAACCAGGAGATTTGATCTGTATCAGCCTTTGTTATGTTTCTAACCTTCTTTGTGCCGATCTCTTCTGTATGGTCTGCTTCTTCCTTCTCTAGGGTAAAGATATAGTAGAAATTGTCGTTAACAAAGAGCAGTTTCCTTGAGTCTGGGGAGAAGGAGATGAGTTGGGCAGGGTGTGTACAGATCATTCTGTATTTGTCTGTGGTTATGTCATACCAGTATACAGAGGTTTCTGTTCTAATATATATTCCATTAAGTTCTTGGTTTACTTCGAAGTATGTAATTTTACCTATAGCCTGTGTCGCTTGGGGCGAGGTTGTAAATTCTGGATAAGAATCTCCATTCTCTCTATAGTAGTTTATGTAGTCGGTTTCCTTTTGGAAATAAGCCTTGTCGGTTGTGTAGTTAGGGGATTGCCCATTTGGGAGCATCTGTTTAAGGGCATATATGTAAGTCTCGTCTTCTTCTGTATGTAAATCCTCTAGAATGTAGAAAAAACCTTCCTCATCTGTACTCCATATGTAATTTGTATCCGCGTCTTTTGTTATTAGGAGGCTAGGTTCTTCTATCTCAGGGAGTAGTGTAGTGTCAATCGAAGAAATCTCAGTAGCGGATTCCAATATTAGGTGTCTGTTATCTCTGGACCAAGAGTGTGTGGACTCCGCAATGTCCGGGATTGCTATTGGTTCTAAGTCCTCCAGGAGAATAGGGGCTGTTAAGTCTACAATATAATGATTCTCTAATTCTTCTTCAGTAATTGCCATGATTGCTTTTTGACCGTTATGGGCAATCTCCAAATCTATATCTTGTTCTTCTGTTAAGGTCAGGAGCTGAACTGGGTTGGGATTTAAATTCCATACTGGGCTATTAATTCTGTAAGTCCATAGGTTTCTTTCTCCTGTTTCGCTTTCAATTAGGAATATGAAGTAGGCTTCGTTGTCACTCATCCAGGTTTTTTCTACCTCTCCATTTCTTTCCCAAACACTTAGTGGTGCTATTTCTTCCAAGATTAAGAATGGGAATAGTAGGGTAGATTTCTCTTCAACAATCTCTACCTGCTTATTCCAGTCTCTGTAACCGTTCTTTTTGACAGAGATGCTGTTTATACCAATATCCAGAGTTCTACTTCTGGGTGTTCTGCCAACATCATCACCGTTAATATATAACTCAGCAGGGGAGGGTTCTGTCTGGACAGTAAGTACACCTGTCTTCCTTATACTTCTTTCAGAGATACTAATTCTGTATCCTCTAGAAAAGTAGTAAATTACAAGTGCTCCTCCTACAACAAATAATACTGAAAAAATGGAGATGAGTAGGCTGATAATGTCGATTTCTTTTTTTATCTTTTTCGTTTCCTTCACAAGTGAAAGTATAGCATAATGATAAAGAAGTTGTTAGAATAGGGGTATTATGGAAAAGAAAAGAATTTTAACAGGTGATAGGTCAACAGGGAGACTACATATTGGTCATCTTTTGGGGTCTTTAGAGAATAGGGCGAAGTTGCAGGACGAGTATGATGAATATATTCTAATTGCAAATGTCCAAGCTCTAGCAGATAACTTTGATGATCCTGGGAAGGTGAGGGAGAATATTGAGGAATTACTCTGTGATTACTACGCTGCAGGTATAGATTTTGATAAGGTTACAGTGTTTATCCAGAGTGAAGTTCCTGAGATACATGAGATATTTGTTTATCTTGCCAATTTTGTTTCAACCCAACAGATACAGCATAACCCTACGATTAAGACTGAGATTTCCCAAAAGGGAATGGAGAAGTCTACTCCTTTGGGTTTCTTTATGTATCCTATACATCAAGTTGCAGACATTCTCTCCGTTAATGCAGACCTAGTTCCTGTGGGTAAGGATCAAGCACCTATGGTAGAAGATGCGAGGAGGTTGGCAAGGAAATTCAATAACACCTATGGTGTGGAAGTGTTTAATGAGCCAGAAGCGCTCTTTGGGGTGGAAATAAATATCCCAGGGATAGATGGTAAAGCAAAGATGAGTAAAAGCCTAAATAACTGCATATATCTTTCCGACAGTGAGGAAGAACTTAGGAAGAAGGTTTTCAAGGTCTACACAGACCCTGACAGAATACACGCTACGGACCCAGGGAAGATAGAGGGAAATGTTGCTTTCTTGTACATGGATCTTTTCAATGATGATAAGGACGAAGTTGAAGATATGAAAAAGAGATACCGGGAGGGAAATATAAAGGATGTAGAGGTTAAAGAGAGATTATTTGAGGTGATGAATGAGAAGCTTACTCCAATAAGGGAGAGAAGGAAAGAAGCTCAAGGGATGAAGGATGAGCTCCTAAGAAAAGCGATTGAGGGTAGTGTAAAAACCTCTGGTATAGCAAAAGAGACAATAGCACAGATGAAAAAGGCTATGCTTTTAGAGTTTAAATAGTAAATAACTTATAGTCTTCGAAGTATGATTGGAAAAAAGCTAGGTATTGACTTAGGTACAGCAAACTCGGTTGTTTTCGTCCAAGGAGAGGGTATTGTTCTTATGGAACCTACTGTTGTTGCTATAGATGTTAATACTTATACAGTGATTGCAGTTGGAGAGAGGGCAAAGAAAATGATAGGTAAAACTCCGGAGAATATTGTCGCAAAAAGACCTCTTAGAGACGGGGTAATAGCAGACTCTAGAGTTACGGAAGCATTACTACGACATTTCTTTGACAAGGCTCTTGGCAAATCTAGGTTCTTTAAGCCAGATGTTGTGATTAGTGTCCCAGCAGGTATTACTACAGTCGAACAGAGAGCTGTCCTAAAGGCAGCAAATGCCGTCGGGTCTAGGAGTATTACACTTCTGCCTGAACCGCTGTTAGCTGCATTAGGGGCCGGTCTACCTATAGATAAATCTGCCGGTAGCATGATAGTAAATATGGGTGGTGGAACTTCAGAGGTTGCGGTTATGTCTCTAGATGGGATAGTAGAGTATGAATCTTTAAGAGTAGCTGGAGATGCTATTAATGAAAGCATAATCTCCTTTATGAGAAAAAAGAAAGGAGTTTTAATTGGAGAACAAACAGCAGAGAATATAAAGATTAAAATAGGTTCTGCTGTCGAAGTTAAAGATCCAAAAGAGATGGAGGTTAGAGGTAGGGATGTGGGAGCAGGGATGCCGAAATCCATGGTAATAGATTCAAATGATGTTGCAAAAGCTATAGAAAAACCATTAAGAGATATTATTAAAGCCATACAGACTGTTCTTGAAAAAACTCCCCCAGAGCTTTCTGCGGATATTATAGATAGGGGAATGGTTATGAGTGGAGGTACCGCAAAGCTTAGGAATTTAGATAAGCTCTTTTCCAAAGCTACTGGGGTCCCAGCCCATGTCGCAGACGAACCCCTATATTGTGTTGTTAGGGGAACAGGTATAGCTCTAGAATTAATTGCAACAGGGGAGAGAGTATTTTCCTTTAACAAAGAATTTAGAAGATAGGGTGTAAACCACCAAGTAGTTTTTCTAGTAATATTTTAGTAAAATGTAGTCATGGGAATATTAAACAAGGCCAGAAAAGGAATGACTTTGGAAGAAGTTACCTCCCTTTTAAACGACTTAAGGCTTCCAATTGCAATGGTATATACCCCTGTAAATCTTAAGTCTGAGAAGAAGAAATTTTTCAACTCTGATACATATAACCCAGATTTCCAATACAAGATTGTAAAGAATAATAATGACGACATTTTGAGGAAATTACTTCATGTAGAGGAGATAGTTGATGTAGATCCAAGAATATCTGACTTCTATATCCAGCTAATTAGCTCAAAGAAAGAGGCTAATGACCTAATGCATGCAGTAGGGAATAACGAACTAGTTACAGATATATCTTATAACCGCTACGGCAAGCCATCACCAATACTTTTCAGGAATGCTTGTAGAGTACTAAGGGGTAGGATGTCCGGTTACGATGTCAAAAAATCTAAGTCTTTAGATAAAGGGAAAACACTTGGTTACAGAGAAATAGAGGAAGTATTTGGAGTTGTTTTCGACGAGTTAGATCTTGAAGATTGGGGTGTTGCTGAATCTAAAAACATTTCTAAAAACTCTATAAAGGTTGGTATAAAGTCAAAGAGAGTATTTGTGGACCCCAGAATAGAGAGGAGCCAACTTAAGCTCAGAAAAACTATTGTGCATGAGGTTGGGACTCATGTTTTAAGAGCAACAAACGGAGAGAAGTCAGGTTTTGATGCCTTATCTAAGGCCAATCTTGCATCCTATCTGGATGTAGAGGAAGGCTTGGCGACATGGAATGAGCAAAACCTTGGACTCCTTACTGACAGATGGTTGGTTAGGAAGGCTGCGTTGACATATGCTCTATACATTGGTGAAGATATGAGTTTTAGAGAATTACATAACGCTTTGTTGGGTGTTCTTCCAAAGTATGGCGCATTTAGTACGGCATACAGAATCAAGAGGGGATTAAGTGATACAGCATATGGTGGCCTGTATACCAAGGATATTGTCTACTTTAGAGGGTTTAGAAAAGTTCTAAGAAAGTTGGAGAAAGATCCTTCTTTATATGAATTACTCTATGCTGGAAAGATTGGTTTCAAGCAGACGAAGTGGGTTAGGGAAGGTCTAATACAAAAACCAGAGCAAGTCCCAACTAAGGAAAAATGGGAGGAGATATTTAAAAAGGCAGGAATATAGCCATCCTAGCAATCTTTTCTCCTACTTAGTCTCTTTTGTTCGTTATTCTCTGAAAGCAGTAATAATTGCTTCCGCTATATTTGTAGCTTTCCCTTCCGTGATTTTTGTCTCATAGGCTTTAAATCCTGGATGGAAACTAATCTCCTGGATATATGGTTTCTCGTCAATATACATAAAGTCTACTGCCATGAAATCTGCACCTATTACTGTTGCAAATCTCTCTGCAGTCTCTTTCATCTCTGGGTTAGGATCGTTATACATCTCATACTCTCCTTTGCTTACAGTCATAAAGCTTCCTTTAGCTTTTCTCCTCCATCCTCCAATAACTTTGCCTAATTTAACAAAAATCCTGTAGTCTTCTCCTGAAGGAGAAAATTCTTGAAGGAACATATGAGAGGCGTTAATGTTGTCTAAATTCTTGAGCTCGTCCTCTGAGTCTATCTTGAAGACATTTTTCTTAATCTTCTCTTTGCCTTCTATATTTTCGATCCTGTTTTCCCCTGTGTAGTCCTTCATTATTAGGGGATAACTATTTAATATATTTCTATCCTGTAAGTAGTTCCCATCTGTTTTAAAGTAGGTATCAAAGTAGGGGAGGTTATTTTTTACACAGAAAAGAGCTGTTGCTATTTTGTTGTAGTAAGGTAGATTTTTAATTGCCTCTGCGTTTTGAACGAGAATCTTCTTCTCTGGATCTTTACTGTTGTAGAAATCCACGAACTCTATTATATATCTCTTGAAGTGATACTCTTTCTCGTCAGAGAGTGAGTGTCCTCTAAATATTATATGAGAATATTCTGTAATATCTTTTCCTCCAGCTTTAATGGAGATTTCTCCATTATTAAGGATAAATTCAAGTTCATCATTGTATGCAAAGTCGTAGGGGTAATTCTTGTTTTCTAATTCTTGAATTAACCTTTTTGAAGCAGTAGAGATTTTTCCTGTTATTCTTTGTCTTTTGTCTATAATTAAATACCTCATAGTGTATATACTTTTAGATAATTTTAATTTTATCTATTAATCCCTTCCTTCTGTATCTCTTGAGCATCCTCGTGTAGGTTTTGTTTTGTGCGAGGTCTTTTCTTATGACAACTATGTCTATTTTATCAAAACCCAGTCCTGTGCTCTCGGCATCTGCCCAATCTCGGTGATGGATCATAATAACGTCCAATAGTGCGTTAACTTTGAGTGATTGAATAGCTTTCTCCTTGTCGAGATTGCTATTGATTCTCAATGAATTTATTAGAATACTCTCTTCTTTATATTCTCCAATTACTTCTCCCTCTTGGAGGTAAGATCCAAAGATGGAGCCTTCCTTAAGTAGAGTAGGGATATCTTTTGCAAACTGTCCAATTACAACAATCTTCTTAGTTTTGTTATCTTTTAGAAGTTTTTGAATGTGTATATCTGCGACTTCTTCTCTTTGTTTTCCTATAACTGGATAGAGGTTAAGGTAGGCTTCTGGTTTTGTATTGATTTCTATTATCCCTCCGTTATCTTTTGTTAAGGGTTTGGAGATATCTTTGCAGAGGATATCAGCTCCGATTACGAAAGCATGTATTGAATTAGCAATACTTTCGACTATATATTTTATTTCTGGCCCAACTTGGTCTGTGAAGTCTTCTGTAATGCCTCCCTGGCTCATACTTGCGACTTTTCTCACTGTAATCTTTTCGTCCTTCTTAGGAATACTTTCTAATGTTAATCCCTTGTCATCTAGGAGTCTTAAGAGAGGAGGGTCGATTTTTATGGGTTTTAATATATGGGTTGGTTTAGAAGTATCTCTTCTAGGATCTCTGTTGGTTTCTTCAATTAGTTCTTTTATTGTAGATTTGCCGTCTCCTACTATAAAAGCAGGGATTCTCTTTGTTACAACTTCAAGTTTGCCGTCTATAACAAGTAGGCGATAGTCTTCTCCTGGGACTTGTTCCTGAATCATTATTTTCTGTTGCCATGTCTTTCCTATATGTTTTTTAGTTGGTTCTTTTGCTATCTGATAAGCGTTCTTTGCCTTTTGGATTGTATCTATCCCTGTTGAGACACCACTTCCTGCAGTTAACCCTGTGGGTTTGATAACTACGGGTTTCTCATATTTATCCCAAATATCTTCTATTTGTTCTGCTGAATCTAGAATTTCCCACCTAGCAGTTGGTAGTCCAAGTCGCTCCATCATGAGGTTAGAAGACCATTTGTCTCTCTGTATTTCTTTAGCAATCTTTGAGTCTTTACTAGAAGAGGCAAAATTGATTATCTGAGAATTTCTCCCAGCGCCAATCGTATACAAACGGTTAATACTCTTACTGTATTTTACTCTTTCCTCTAATAGCGCTGTAGGTGTGATCTCCTCGTTTTGTTTCTCTGCAGCAAAGAGTAGGGGTATTATGGACATGGTTGCTATTCTGTCTTTTATAACTTCGGAGATAGCGTAGTCCTTAGCTTCCTCATACGTTATTTTACTATCAGAAAGCTTGAGTAATGTCTCTGCTAGCTCTCTCCACAGGAAGGTGAGTTTTGATTCGATATGTAGGGTGTTTTCTTTAATATCGTAGGAATCTAAGAAGACAGGATGTAGGTCTCTAATCTCTTTTACTAATTTTATTGCATCATCAGATTTCTTAAGGGGCTTTTTGAAGACGATTTTTGTCGTAGAAATTTCTGAATAGAAATTTAAACCTTGTAGAACTCGGATATTTTTCATTTGTGTGAATTTTAATTTAACTAATATTCCTTGTCTCTTAGATATTTCATAACAGGAATTGCTACCTTAACAACCTCTCCTTCATGTACTTTATAATGTAGTCTCAAGCCAGGGTTGTAGTTAATTTCGTTTATTACAAGCTTAGTAGGCTTACTAATATCTTCAGTTATTATGTCCACACCTCCAAATTTAGAACCAACGGTCTTTACTGCCTTGATTGCTATCTGTTTGTAGTAATCATGAACTTCGTTCATACATTCTTGGGTGGTTCCTCCTGTTGTAAGGTTGCAGTTGTATCTAAGTATTATCTCTTTTCCTTCCTCTGGGATTGATTCTAGGTTAAGGTTTTCCCTCTGGAGTTTTAGTGTAACTTCATTATCTACTTGTATAGGTTTTAGTAAGGAATCTTCTCGTTCTTTGTTTTTCATAGAGATAAGTTCTCTTATAGTGTTTTTACTATTCCCGATAATGTGTGCTGCTTTCCTTCTCACAACTCCAATAACTTCATTGTCTAGAACTAAAAACCTATAATTCTCCCCATGTATGAACTCTTCAGCAATAACTTTACTCTTAGATTTAGATTGAGTCTCTTTTAAAGCTTTTTCATAGGCTTTTAGAACTTGTTCTTCTGTTTGGGGTAGGATAGTTATTCCTGCACCTCCAAGCTGCTGAGTTGGTTTAATAACGATGTCTTTGTATTCACCAAAGAACTTAATGGCATCAATAGGGGAGAGTATAACTGTCTGCTGGGGTACGGGTAGTCCTTTTTCTGCGAGGACAATGTTTGTTAGGTGCTTTCTTTTGCATATGGTAGTACTTGTTGCAGGGATTAGTGGGGTAACTGTGTTAATAATATGCCAATGCTTATTACCATGCTTAAAGCCTGCTAATAATCCTTTAACCAGGATTTTGTATTCTATTTCTAGGTGGTCTGCAGCTTCTAGGTAATATGCTAAGTGGACATTTCCAGCTTCTTTCAGGTATTGTTCGTATGTTTTCATGGTTATTTAAAAGTTTTACTTGTATCTATAAGGTAGCCTTTAAGATCTGTTCTTCCAAGGGCTACAGGGTAGGTCATATCATCGGTGATAATCATCTCTATGTCTTTCTTATCACCGGAAATTTTTGTAGTTATAACTACTACGGGACGTATTATGACTCCGTCTTCCTCTACGGTCTTTGCGATTCTAAGTATTTTCTCATCTTCTGTTAATTTCTTTATGTTTTCATCGATATAATCTTGCGCTTCTTTAAGGGAATTAAATTTTGCAGGGATCTCTAGAGAGTTAAAGAACTTAACTGTAGATAAGAAGCCTAGCCTGTTTGCGACGTTTTTGGATATACGGGAGGTTAGGACACCGGTATCCATAAATGCTGTAAAAGGCTCTCTCTTGGGCTTCGTGGAATCTTTTGAGTCATTGTGGTAGAGGTAAACCTTCTCATTTATGTTTACGACCTTTCTTCCACTTACAGCCTCGATACTTTCTTCGACCTCTCCTCCAAAGAGATTTTTTGCTACCCTTATTCCATGCTTTATGCTTTTAATTTCGAGCCCTTTTACTTTCTCCAATCTCCATCTGAGACCAGTTCTATTTGCAACTTGTATTCCTAGTCCTGGTCTTGCGTTTAATTCGAAGACGACAGGTCCATTATCTTTGTCTAGGGCGATGTCTACGCCTATGTAACCAAGGTTACTGGCCTTTTGACATACTAGGGCGATTCTAAGTATTTCATCCCAGTAGGGAATCTGTATACCGCTAAGTTTCTTGTTTACTTTAAGATCTGTAGTAGCATCAATATTTTCATATGTGTCGCTGAATAAAGCTCTAGGGTTCATCTGCATAGAGTAGGTGGTTATGCCGGTCCCGATATCTATACCGGTACATATAGCCCCTGAGTGTAGGTTTGCAGTACCGTTGGACCTTTTGGTTGGTAAACGAGTCATTGCCATTATGGGGACATTGTTAAAACAAATAACCCTAATGTCAGGGACACCTCTGTAAGAGTATTCTTTTAGTATGGGATCTGTTTTAACTCTCTCCTCTATTATTGCAATGTCCGTCTTGGAACCCATGGAAAATCTTCCTTCAAGAATGTTTTCTATGTGTAAAATGATGTCTCT
>CAYRDH010000015.1:10428-13219 GCA_964423025.1 uncultured Candidatus Saccharibacteria bacterium
GGAGGATTATATGGTCGGACATATTCCTGGTTTCTTCTGTTTAGTCCGAGTATCTTTTTGTATTCACTACTTAGAAACATTTTCTTTTTCCGATATTATAGAATTAAATCTTAGGAAATCCTTTATCCTTAATCCCTTAAACTGTCCTACTAGGAGGTTCACAAAGATTAGGGAAGGGATTATCCATAGATTATTTATCATGAAGTCAGATACATTTTGTCGGGTTATTAAGTACCACCCAATTACTGCTATGAGTATGGTGCTTCCTAGGATTAATGCTGTAGTCTGTAATGATTTCCTTACATATTGCTTTATGAAGAAGTCAGACAGAGCAGCTATAGATATTACTGCTAGTGGGGCGATATTTGACATATTTTCCAGCCCAAGGCCATATCTGTCTACAACTAAGAATAAGAGGACTAGGGTTATGGAGAGTAAGCAGTAATTTATAGCGATTCTTGTAATATAGTGCATTCTTATCTTCTTAATTATAGAGTAGGAGATTAGTGTTGTTATTATTACGGTAGCAGTAACTACTAGCCCATAGCGAAGGCCGCTGTAAGAATATGAGATTGCAAGTATGATGGGAGCATAAATTCCGTATGTTTTAGATCCAAAAATATACCTAGCGATACTTACTAGGGTAGCGAGTAGGGTAATTGCAACTAAAAGTTCTAGAATCTGTCTAGAGATTCCATTATCTAAAAGCAACTGAGTAAAGAAAGAATATTCCATTTAACCCTTTGTGACAATTTAATTTGTAAAGGCAGATTCGTTGTAGATTATACAACTTTAGGTATATTCTTGTCGATGCGAAGGGTAGGGGACAAAATAATTGCTAAAAAGTGAATAGAAAGGATTAAAACACTTGTAAAAAGAAAAAGAGCCATCTAAGATGGCTCTTTAATCAAATTCTTTAAGGAATTATGCTAATTCAACAGTAGCACCAGCCTCTTCGAATTGTTTCTTAATATCTTCTGCCTCATCCTTGGAAACTCCTTCCTTAATTGTCTGAGGAGCAGAGTCTACTAAGTCTTTAGCCTCTTTAAGACCTAATTCTGTGAGACCTCTAACTACCTTGATGACTCCGATCTTGTTAGCACCAGCTTCTTTAAGAATAATGTCAAAAGAGGTTTTCTCTTCAACTTCTTCTGCTGCTGCAGGTGCTGCGGCCATAGCTACAGGAGCAGCTGCGCTTACTCCGAACTTGTCTTCCATAACCTTTACAAGGTCAGCAAGCTCTAAGACGGACATTTTTTCTACAATCTCGAGAACTTTTTCTCCATTTGCAGATAGCTTTGGTAACTCTTTCTTTTCGTCTGCCATAACTTTTTTAATTAAATTAATATATTTTGTCTAATTAAGCACTCTTTTCAGAGATGCCTTTAAGAACCACAGTTAAACCTTTAACGTTCCCAGTAACAGCATTCATAAATCCTGTTAGAGGAGCATTCATTGTTCCAACCAATTGAGCAAGTAATACTTCTCTTGAAGGAATCTCTGCTAATTGCATAACCTTCTCTTCAGATAAGAATTCTCCCTCATATACTCCACCTGTAGCATCTAATACTTCTTTTTCCTTCTGGATCTCTCTTACTAATTTTGCAGGAACAGTAGGATCTTCATCAAAGTATATTATTGCTGTAGGACCATCTAAATCTTGAGTTTCTAATGGTTGTTCTGTATCTTGAAGAGCAACTTTAAAGAGAGTGTTCTTTACAACAGTGTAATTTGCATCTGCCTCTTTAAGTTTCATCTTAAGGTCTGATATGGTGGAAGTATCTGTTTTGTCAGAGTTTACTAGGAAATAACCACCTTTATTTTTAAGTATTTCTTTATACTTATCTAGTAGCTCCGATTTTTCTGAGCGTGTCTTTGCCATTATTTTATTTTTTAAAAATATTTTGGATTTGTATGTATTCCTCGCAAGGATTTATTTAAATACCTTGTTTCTTAGGATAATACTAGGGGGATTATAGCAGGAGGGTAGGGGTTGGTCAAGAGAGGATGATATGTGATGTTTGTTTGATGAAATCAACCATCCTCTCTTGATTTTTTAATAGTTTTTAACTAATTGTTCCTTTCTACCGCCTCGGTAAGATGTCGGTTTGTTGCTAGGAGTTTTCGTACTTTTCGATAGTGGGCTCTTCTTCTAGAAGCAATGCGGTTTGAAGCGAGAGTCTTTCCTCACGAAAAGTACAATCGGTACAATCATCCTCGAGGCAAAACTTGCACGCCTCTGGGAAGTCTCTCTCGACGATTTCCAAAGTGGTGGTGTCAATGCCTATTTTAGCCATTTTAAACTCCTTTGACTGGTTGTTAGATTGGAATGAACAATAAAACTACTAAGAGGATATTATACCTCATAGTAACGCAGAATGGAAGATTCCTGGTTCTAAGGAGTAAAAAAAGACCCTACGGTGTAGGGTCTAAAATTTCAACTTAAGGATTATGGGATATTATTCCCTTGTGTAACTGACCTTTACGGAGCGTCCCATAGTTGGTGCTAAGTGTAACTTGTTTATTGCTTGCTCATAGTTTCTTCCAACTGCAGCCTCTATTGATTTAACAGCCTCATGCACGTTCTCTATAAGCTCCTCTGTCTCCATGCCTAGTTTCCCAACCTTCATATGGATAACTCCAGAAGGGTCGCATGCAAAGGTCTGCTTACCTTTCTTATATTCCTCTACCACAGTAGCAACATCTTCTGTAACTGTTCCAACCTTAGGATTTGGCATCAAGCCTCTAGGGCCTAACTCTTTACCTAAAATTGCAATTTCAGACATAACGG
>CAYRDH010000016.1:0-12702 GCA_964423025.1 uncultured Candidatus Saccharibacteria bacterium
GGAAGACCAACCATTTCAAAACTAACACTGTTATTTACACTGAAATTTTCAGCAAGGCCCTCACCCTTTCCACCTATACCATAAAGGTTTGCAAACATTTTCTCTGCAACGCCTATCTCAATTTCATTATTCCTAGGAACACGAACTTCCATGAGAACCCCTTCCATGGATTTCTCATCTCTATCCTTTTTCTTGAGTTTTTTCTTAGCATAAAGAAAACCTCCTACTAAGGCCCCAATAAAAATGAAAAAGAAGATTATCCAACCCCAGGGGATATTCATTTCGTTTTCACCATAATATTCCCCATATGTATCCGAGGGGTACTGTACTGTAGAACCAACCTCAATATCTGGTTTCGTTGGTCCAATAACCTGTGAGTATAAATTATCCGTGTTAGACATACTAGAAAAGTATAACACAAAAGAAGATCGGCTTACCGAGCCTATAATAGAAATGTTAAGGTCTTGGGATATTACTCTTTAGGAGGTAGTCCTTGTATCTTTTCTGCAACCATATTTGCAGGATTTTCCTCATTAGAGTTTTGTTCTAAAGGAAAACCATAACTTAGTTTTGGTCCTGCTTGCTCTACTGTAGGGGCAACATCCGTCTCTACTTCAACAGAAACTGGAGGTGTTGAAACCTCAGAAATAAGAGGTTCTTGGGGAACATTTAATTCTTCAACTGACGTAGGAGGCAAAACTTCCTGTGCTTGCTCTACTACTATCTCTGGTTTTGGTTGTATCTCTATCTGGTTCATAACCTATAATATTATACCATATATTTACGCTTTTGGTACATAAGCTCTCTATCTAAATCCCTCTCTTTCTCCCTTCTTTTCTTCTCATACTGCTTCCTACCCTTTCCGTATCCAACTTCGACCTTTACCTTTCCTCTAGTAGTATACACAGATAATGGGAGAAGTGTAAGGTTCTTTTGTTTAAGTTTAGAATCTATAGCTATAATCTCGCTTTTTTTAACCAATAATTTTCTAGATCTTTTGGGATCATAATGTTCGCTGCCATCATATTTATAACGAGGGATATCTGCATTAACTAGCCATAGCTCCCCACCGATGATTTTTACATAAGCATCTGAGAGATTTGCCCTTCCAGACTTAATAGATTTTACCTCAGCACCTGTCAAAACTACCCCTGCTTCAAAGGGGTCAGATATTTCGTAATTGAAAAATGCTTTTTTATTCTTAATTTTCATCTCCTAATTATACTACAAGACCAATTTCCAGATGACGGAGCCATCTAGGATATACATGTTTGAGCCGTTGTTATTTACTACAAAGTTTTTAACATCTGACCAAACGGAATCTTTTTCTCCTCTATATAAATACTGACTAAGAAGGGAAACTTTGTCTGGGTGTCTTATGTCTGCACCAGATTCTATTGGTTTTTCCAATTGAAGGAATCTTCGTCCTTTGGAATCAAATACGTATAACGGATGGTCTAAAGAATCTCCAGTGAATGCTTTTGTGGGAGTCCCGTAGTTGCCGTCAAAGCCAACAACCCCCAGTGGTGCTTCTACATATCTTGCTTCAAAGAAGTTGTAGTTAAAACGAAGGACGTATGGCTCTTCAGGGATAACAAAGTAGATACTTATGTCTGCAACCATATCTGTTGCGGTTACCATATCTTCATCAGAGAAGTATTCATAAGGAAGACCGTAACTATTTCCATATGCAGCAGTTGATCTTAGGAAAGCGGATCTGTCTTGGGAGAGGAAATATACATTGTCATTTTCGGTCCACACTGTCATTGCGGCTATTTCCTCCGAACGAACATCGCTGACGCTCAAACCAGAAAGTTTTATGAAAGATGTAAACCAACCATCTTCGTCAAATGGTGCCTTTAGCATCCCTTCTTCTTCGTCGTATACATAAACTCCGTTATTCCCGACATAAACAAACTTTGGTTCTTTAACAAGGGCCTCTGTATCTGGTAAAGCCTTAACTGCTTTGTCATACAGAGAAACTCTATATATTGTAGATCTCCCAGCATCTGCAGCAACGAGATATTCGTTTTCATATCTATCCTTATATACTGTTACATCTTTAACATCTGAACCTTCTCCAAAAGCAAGTCTCGTATCTAAGAAAGTATCTAATCTCGAATCTTTCTCCACTACCCCTATTCGCTTGTAAAGAGTATCACCTAATTCTAATATCCTCTCTTTCAGTTCCTCGTACTTAGCTGCATCCTCCTCATTCAACTCTCCTGGGACTTCCTCTAAAGCTTTCTCTGCTTGGAATAAATATGTCTCTGAAGCATCTTTGTCTACTGCAAAATTATCCTCTACCTTCACTATTAAATCCTCTACTTTTGTAAAAGACTCCTCTGCTCTAGCACTAATCTCCCTTGCTTCTCTCATTTTTATAGTGAAGTTTATTCCTAGCGCTAAGAGAACAATTATTACAAGAGCCATTCCAAGAAGTTTGAATCTTTTACTTCTTAAATCCTTCTGTTTGTAATTGTCTATTCTCATTCCTTGAACTCCCCTACTCTTTTTTCTCCCTCCCATAAGGGATACTTTAGAAGCTATTTTCTTGTACCACTTCTTTCTTCCAAATTTTTGAGACACTTTTTCTTGTAAATTAGAGAATTTCTCTGAGAGGAATGCCCCAGCCTTTTTAAAGAAAGGTGATACTTTCTTCCATATCCCTCCAGCAAAAACTTTAACCTTATTTAACCTCTCTTTTGCTTTCAGTTTCTCTCTAAAATCCTGCAGGGTAGTCTGACCGTCTCCTTTTTTAATATCTTTAAGCTTTCCAATTGGTTTAAGAATTTTTTCTGTGTTCTCTTTGACTTTTTCAACAACTGCTGGAGGTTCCTTCTTAACCTTTACTGGGAGTTGTTCTTGTACCACTTCTTTGGTTTGCTTCTCTTCCTTTTCTTGAACAAGATACAGTAAGGAATTAGTTCCTTCTAATTTCTCTCCTAATGTTGTTAGGTATTTCCAGAGAGACTCACCATCTTTAGAACGAGATAGCTCAGGGAAAGATTCTTGTAATAATCCTGCGGAGGACACCATTAAAAGGTCTTCATTTCCCAGGGCTATTCCTGCAGTGTTAGCATTTTTCTCCTTTAATATGTCTGCTATATTTACTAGATTGTCGTTTTTGAAACTAAAAACATCTCCTTCTCCAAAGAGGCCTACATAGACACCCTCTTGTTTTACGAGGACTATGGTAAAGCTTACATCTATTCCTGTTTTTTCTAATTCTTTGTCATGTTTAATTAGTTCTTTTACTTTTTCTACACCGCTATTTATGGAGTCTTTTAGGGATTCGTTTGTGGTTTCAGAGATGGAATAGAGATAGCCATCTACGATGCTGTCCCAAACAAATTTAGCAACTCTTTCTACATTTACATCTTTTTCAGCCTGGATACTTAAGAGAGCGTAGATATCTCCTTCTTTAGGTGTCTTCTTTTCGCTCTTTTCGTAGTAGTGTCTGAATATTGAGGTGTAAGAGCTTTTATCCTTGTTGTTGGATATATATTGTTTAGCTATTGTTTTCATACTATGTAAGAATTACAAACAACAATGAAAGTAAAGTACCCACTATTACGGCTATCATGTGCATTGCCATCATCTGTTTTATCGTTTTGTTTCTTGGGGTTTTGTATGTGTCTGACAATATTCTGACTCTTAGATAGAGGAATGTAGCAAAGAGGATGTTGCCGATGAGGATGAAGATTATTGGAATTTTAAGGACAGATAAAAGATCAAAGGAGAATACCTCTCCTCCAAATTCTAATTGTCTTATCATTTCCATTGTGTCCATTATATTTCTCCCTTCTTTTTAGAATCTAATAGATCATACAATATGTCTTGTATGACTCTTGGTCTTCCTATTGAATTAAACTCTATTTCTGGTGTAGCTCCTGCTGTTTGGAAGTAGACTGTTCCTACATCAAAGAGGCTTCCTACAAGTCCTAGTTGTTTATGTGTAATGTCTTCTATTTTCTCCAATCTAGCTTCGGAGAGGCTGTGAGAGACGACGGAGGTGAAATCTAGATCTATTATTCTCTTATCTGTAATTATGTTTACATTGTAAAACCATCTTATGAATGCATACACAATTACGCTAAGGGATAGTGTTAAGCATGGGATAAAAAATGCTAGGAATAGGACCATATTTTCTGAGAAGGTTGTATCTAGGAAAGCAAATATGAATGGAAAGAATAATATAAGGAATGATACTGCTACAAATGGTAGGTATTTTATCCAGTGGGATCTTACTACTAGTACTACTTCTTCGTCTTTTTCTTTTCCATAAAAAGACAAGTCTCTAGGGAATGGTAAAAAGTAGGGATTTTCTTTATTTGTTAGGTTTTCTGTAAAGGTTTTACCTAAATTTCTAAACTTTTTTGGAATTAGATTGGGGTTTTCTCTCTTTGCCATATGATAATAATAGCATATATAAAAGGCTAGCCCTATACCCTATTGTTATCTCATAACAATATTGAAATGCTGGAAACCACTTTGTGGGATGCTGTAGAAACCAGGGGCTCTTAAACTAAACACTTTCTTGAAGCTGTATGGATCTATACTTATATTCCCCGCATTTGTAACAAAGGTTATAGATTGAGTCGATCCTCCGGAATTGGAGACATAGACTGCAGAAATCGAGGTCACAGGGTTTGAAACTAAGGATCTCATTTGAGACATACTGTATGGATTTGCACTCTCACCGAAACAAGTCCCAAAGTCTATTGAAATAACTCTATCATCCGATTGGGCACTCGAATCGCTAGTCCAATATTTATAAGCGTTTATTATATCTGCCATTTCCTCCTGTGTTAGCCATGGGTTTGGATGTGAGGAGCAAGGGGTATAGCTTCCCGTTGAGGCATTATAGTCAAACCAGTTGCGATAGAACCAAGTAGTACCAGATAAGTTGTCCCATGCCCGTGAGACCCAATCTCCAGAGCCCGTGCCGTCTGTGGTATCCCACCCTACTTGATTCCCCCAACCGCCGTGGACCGCAGCATATTTAGCCATGTGAACACTTCCTCCGCCCATTAAAACCATTCCCTTAGTTCCAGCTACGGCTGAAAGCCACCCAGCACCATTGTCACAATCCTTCACAACCTGATCACCTTGATTAGGACGAACATATCCCTTCGCCCGTATCTGATAAATTGCATAACTTCTAGCGGCAATTGCTTGTGCCTTGAGTGCCTCGGGATTCCAAGAGGAGGGCATTTCAAAGATCCTGTTCATATATGTCGAAAAATTCATTTCTTCGTCATAATATTTGTCATAAGTTCCATTGGATTGTCTGTAACAACTCGTCCCCCATCCAACAACCTTTATTTTGGAGGGTTCGCTATAGCCACCAGGAAGGGTTGTCCCTGGATAATACGCAGAAAGGATATCCATATAGGACTCTCCAGCCTTTGCTCTGGCGTGTGCACCATATTGGCTCATCCCATCTCGGTGAGTAAAAGCACCAAATGAAAAGACTCCGAAAGACCCAGCAGGTGCTACTTTCTGAAAGTTATCATACGAACCCAAAGAATTTGTTGAAATTAGAGATCCTGCACTAACAACAGTTCCCCCAGACCTAACCAACATAAGGAAGTTCTGCAATTCCGAGAGGTCTTTACGTATTCCCCCTATCTGTGCCGTCAATCCACTCTTCGCCGCCACTTGCTTGCTCAATTCAGATTGTAACTTAGCCCTCTCATCTGCAAGTAACTTATATGCTTCATCTAAACCTGCCCTCTCTTCATCTAAATTCTCTTTCTCTTTATCTAACTCTGCCTTACTCTCTGCTAACGAACTAAACTCTCCTCCTATCTTCTCAGCTTCCCTCCTTAACATAGAAATAGTACTCTGTTTAATAAACAAAGTTTCTACAATATTCGACCAACTATCCCTATTAAGAAAGAAATTAGCTAACTTATACCTACTCTGCATATACAAATCACCTGAGACATCATCTATTAACTCCTTAGTCGTTGCTAATTGCTCTTGCTTCTCTTCTATCCCCTTAACCTTCTTATCTATCTCCTCCTCCGTCTCCTCTATACTCTCCTCTAAAGTAGTAATCTCTGCTGTCAAAAGATTAATCTTCTGAGAAACCGAATAATTACTATTACTAATCTCTGCTATTCTAGCTTCTACACTCTCTAATACACTCTCCTTCTCTTCAATTTCTTTTTCTTTTTCCGCAATCTGCTCCTCTAATTCCTCTACGGTATTAGAATAAACAGGATGATTAAAAAGAGAAAAAGAATATATCCCGAAAAAGATAACTATTAAAATGTTGAAAACTATTTTGGACAGTTTTGACATATTGAAATTATACCACTAGCTCTAGAATCTTTTTAACCCCAGCTATTAGATATGGCATAAATATTATTAGTCCTGTTATAACAGAAACTAAAGCAGTTACTAAAACAGCTCCAGCACTTACATCCTTGGCATATTTAATATTAACTTTATAATCCAAGGAAACAGTATCACAGAGTGCTTCGATTGCACTATTTATTGTCTCAGCCACAAAAACCATAGAAATTACTAAGCTAAGAGCTATCCAGTCGGTGTAAGAAACCTCAAAAGCAATCCCAGCTAAAACAACAACAAAGGCCATTATCAAATCTATCCTGAAATTTCTCTCGTTCTTGAATATTAACTTCAAACCACTTCTAGCATGCCCTTGACTCTTAAAGAAGTTCTCTGCCTTGTACTTGTTGTTCTTCATACCTAGGAAAGAAAGTTAATAACTATTCTTAATATTCCAAAGATTACTAAAACTATTACCAAACCTAAAATTGCCCATGTAAGAGTTCCCTGAGCTTGCTTAACCCTGCTAGGATCTCCTCCAGAGATAATCCACATGTACCCTCCCATAACTACAAAGACTAGGGATATGAGAACTGCTACTGGGAAAAGATAACCCGTTATCTTGTCAACAATTGGACCTATATTCCCAGACAATGTTGGAGGTTCATCCTGTGCAAATACCGGATTTGCCAAGAAAAATATGGAGAAAGCCATTATTTTTGTAAAAAATTTTTTCATTAATTCAGTGTTAAAACTTCGTCTATTATAAACTCTATGATCTTAGGAGACAAGAAAACTATTACCAAGCCTACAAGAGAAAAAGTTAAGGATCTGGTAGCACTCTTAACTTTCTCTTCATCTCCCATTGAAAAGATATATTTAAATCCTGACATAACTAAAGATGCAACAACAAGTAATACAGAAAGGGACATCGCCAATTGAACAACGAAGAAGGCAAATTCTTTTAAGTCTCCGAAACCTGTAAAATTAAGGGATTGCAAATCTATAAGCATCTCTTTTAAATATGTAAGAGTTTATTCTTAACCTGCAACAAGAACTCTACCAAGAACGAATTCTACTAAGATTACTGATATGAAACAGATTACTAACCCTACTATTGCGTATGTTAATGTCTTGGTTGCTTTCTCTATCTTCTGCTCGTCTCCTGCTGCTGTTATATATGAATAACCTGCTGCTATTAATATTGCTACACAGACTAAAGCTGCTAAAAGTATTACTAATCTAATTACTCTCTGAGCCAACTGTAAGACATCTTCGTCTCCTCCAAGTGGATCATCTGGGAGATATGTCCCCAATCCTGACTGGGCTTTTACAACTCCTGTCCAGTAGAGACTAGATACTGCTCCTGTTACTGCCCCGAATGCTTTAGAAATTTTCATATATATACTATTTAAAGGTTATATTAATGTCACAATTATAACTAATGCCCTAGAAACTTGCAATACTACTTAAGAATTAAAAGTCCCCTCTTTGAGGAGGGGACTACATTTGCTATCTAATAGAGCTCGGATCTTTAACCTGAAATGAGGACTCTATTAAGAACGAATTCTACTAAGATTACTGATATGAAACAGATTACTAACCCTACTATTGCGTATGTTAATGTCTTGGTTGCTTTCTCTATCTTCTGCTCGTCTCCTGCTGCTGTTATATATGAATAACCTGCTGCTATTAATATTGCTACACAGACTAAAGCTGCTAAAAGTATTACTAATCTAATTACTCTCTGAGCCAACTGTAAGACATCTTCGTCTCCTCCAAGTGGATCATCTGGGAGATATGTCCCCAATCCTGACTGGGCTTTTACAACTCCTGTCCAGTAGAGACTAGATACTGCTCCTGTTACTGCCCCGAATGCTTTAGAAATTTTCATATATTTTTTATTTAAATATTATTTTATATATTTTTCTATAATTATTATATAGAACTCTTACAGCGTATACAATCCCTAATAAGGCTCTCGTGTTGCAGGGATATAACCAGACCCACCAGTCCCAGAACCTCCACTCACATTATCTTGGGCAACATCTAATACAAAACCTACTATCATTCTTGCCATAAAGACTATTATCATCCCCACAATCGCAGCTGTTAGCGTTTGCTGCGCTTTCTTTATTTTCTCAGGATCTCCTGCTGATGTCATAAAACCATAACCTGCAGCCACTATTAAGACTACAGCGACAAGAGCCGAGAAGAGAACGAAGAAGTTAATTCCTACCCATATTCTCTGTTGGACCACATTCTCTAATGTTACATCTTGACCCCAGTGGATTAAAAGCTCTCCTATTTGACTTATGCTTGTCATTTTTATGTATAAATATTTAAACCTAAAGTATTACTTAGTAACAACAGTATAACAACTGAGAGGACAACTATAAAGAAACCTATTATTGCATTTGTCAAAACCTCTTTCCCTTCCTTCAACTTGTCTGGATTTCCTTGGCTAGAGATCAACATATAGCCAGCGTAAACGACTAAGACAACCAGACACAAAATAGCAACTGGGACAGCAATGTCCACTATAGCTTCAACAAGTCCATCTACCGAATCTATCGTCTGATTCCCTTCCAACTCTCCTACCTCTCCCCCTATCTTCCCTCCAAGATTCTGAGCATATGCCTTCTGAACAAAAAAATTGTGGATTTTAAGTATTAATTCCATGGTTTCAATTATACTATATCAATTATAACTCTGCATACTTACATATAGAATTGTAATCACAATATCTACATAGAAATCCCGGAGTTGGTGCAAATTGCCCTTCCTTAACCAAATCTATAACCTCGACAACCTTCTCCTTTGCTAACTCCCTTCTCTCTGGGGAGAGATCTACCTCTAACTTCTTCCCTGTCTCAACATAAATATATTCTGCTTTTACAACCTTCAAGCCTAATTTCTGTTCTGCAAAAAGAGCATACAGAGGAAGTTGCAAATCGTCTTTAACATCCTTTGCCTCTTTTTCCTTCCCTGTTTTGTAGTCCACAATCTTTACCTCAGTTACATCTCCATTCTTTCTTACAAAATCTATTCTGTCTATCTTTCCAACAAAAACAGTAGAACCAACATGGACATCAAAAGATTCTTCCAATCTCATTGGGCTTTCATCTTTACTAAACACCTCGTCATAATAGTTCTCCATTATCCCTACTCCTTCTTTCCTCCTCTCTTCCTCCTGCTTGCTACTCTCGTAACCAGTACTTACCCAGTGTTTTTCATACAACTCAAGAAGTTCTTCCTTTGTTGGGACATCTGTTATTCCCTCAAGTCCACTCTGGGATTGCCTCAAGAGGGAGTAAAAGTCTTTCAGGGTGTTGTGAACTGTAATCCCAAAAGAGAGTGCAGGGCTAGGTTTCTGAGGGACTCTCAGGACATATGCATACTCATACTGTCTAGGACAGGTCTCGTATATTTTCAGTTGAGAATAACTAAATCTTTTTGCTAGACCTAATTTCTTAGGATCCTCTAGGATTGCCTCAAAGTCATCATTTTCTATTACAGTCATCTTTAATTCCTTCCCCATCAAATTATCTACCTCTGTTTTTGCAAATTCTTCTTCTATGTCTCTTTCTAATATCTCATTAAGAAATATGCTTGGCTTCTTCTTTCTCTTACCATCTCCGTAGAAGTATGCCGCAGAAAGGAAAAGTTTCTCCTTTGCTCTTGTTGCTCCTACATAAAACAATCTTCTCTCTTCCTGAATATTTAACTCGCTATCACTGATTTCATAAGGCATAGTCTCTTTAATTAGTTCTTCTGGAATAGGAATAGCATCTGGTCTGTTTCTGGAAGGAAACCTTTGGGCAACTAGATTTACCAAGAAAACAACTGGAAATTCTAGTCCCTTTGAACCGTGCACCGTCATGATATTCACAGCGTTCAGTTCATCCATATCTACTTGATCCACCAAAGGAGACTCCCCTATTTCAATACTGTAATTAAGGAAATCTACATATTCATAAATGTTAGATTCTGGGTTGTCTTTCTCATAAGTTTTTACTAATTCAAAAAACTTATTAATGTTTTTCACTGCAAAAAGATTCTCATTACTCTCCTCTTCCATGAACGATTTGATGTAATCACTTTCGGTAACAAAATCATAGAGAACTTCTAAAACGGGCCTGTTATCTTTAACCTTCCTAATGGCAACATCTATTCTTTCTAAAAGATTCCCCACTCCGGCAATAGCCCTAGGGGAAAGAATTTCTGTTAGTTCTTCATCCTCAATATTATTAATCTTTTCATACTGCTCCTTGATATCTCCTTCTCCCAGTTTAATCCCCCATAAGGATTCTAACTCCTCAAAAAGTGTTGTCTTGCTAGATCTCGCTCTCTTATTCATCTCTAAATATTCTCTTGGAGTAAGCCCCCATATTGGCATAGAGATTAATCTGTACATAGAGATTTCATCTGAATAATCTATTAGGATTCTCAAGAAAGCAATAATATTTCTTATTTCCTCTCTAAAATATAATCCTCTTGAACCACCTAATTTGTATGGAACCCCTCTATTCCTAAGTGCTTGTATAAATGTGTCTGCATGGGCATTTGCCCTTACAAATATGGCAATGTCTGAAAATTTGTACTGACCTTCTTCATTCAAAAAGAATGATTGCCCCTTCTCATCAAAACTTTGTACTGAACTTCCTTCTATTAGAAGCTCTTCATACCCTGTTAATCTCAGTATCTCCTCAACTACTTTCTCCGCTTCTTTCATCTCGTTCTCTTGAACAAGTAACCGAACTACTTTCTCTTCTTCTTCAAAAGCTCCTCTTGCTATTAATTTCTTATTTATCTCTTCTGTGACTTCTAACCTATTAGGGTTGTTGTTTTTAATTAAAGCATAGGAGGCATCTAGAATCTCTTGTCTGGATCTATAATTTTCTATAAGGACTATTTCCTTAGCATCTGGATACGTTTCTTTAAATTGTAAGATGTTAGAGATTGCTGCACCCCTAAATTTATATATGGCCTGGTCGTCATCTCCCACAACTGTTAGAAGTGGTCTTTTCCTCCCTTTTGTCTTTTTATTTTCTTTCGCATCTTGTTTCTTTGCATCCTTCTCTATCTCCTCTCCTAATACCAAGGTATTAACTAAAACATTCTGCGTGTGGTTAGTGTCTTGAAATTCATCTACTAAGATATATTTAAACTGCTTTCTGTATTTAGCTAGAATATTTTTTCTCTCTCTAAAAAGTTTTAAGGTTAGAAGTATTAAGTCCCCAAAATCTACCTTGGAGTTTTCTATTTTTAAGTCGGAATATTTCTTATATGTCTCTGCCAATTCATTCACTCTTTCGGACTCCTCTTTTTCTTCCTTTGTCCCCTTTGGTAAAGTGCTTGCATATTCTAGATAATCCCTTGGAGAAACATCCTCGTCCTGAAGTCTAGAGAAGTGCCTAATAAGGTCGTTTATAAATTTGGTCGGATTCCCTCTAGGTCTTAAAGTCTTAAGAGGAAGGTCATAGAAATGTCTCCTGAGAAAGATGTATGACTGTGTTGTGGACATAAGGGAGTAGCCCCCATCTAGTCCAATGTTATAACCATCTTCCCTCAGGATCTTGTCACAGAATGAATGAAAAGTAGATATTACTGGTTCTTCATAACCATATTCCATTTCAAGATCTACTCTGTCCTGCATCTCTTGAGCAGCCTTTTCTGTGAAGGTTAGGGCTAGAATTTCAGAGGGTTTTGCTTTTCCCTCTTTCATAATGTTTATTATTCTCTGTGTTAAAACTGCTGTCTTTCCTGTTCCTGCCCCTGCAATTATTAAAAGATCTCCGTCACTGTATTCGACTGCTTTCTTCTGGTTTTCGTTTAGTCTAATTTGAGACATTTACTGTATAGAGAGGAATAAAGTTACTAGGTAGAGAATTACTCCTAATAGGATTGCTACTATTAGAGCTGTCCATAATTTCCCAGAGGGGAGTTTTGCTACTGCTTCTACAAAATATTCCTTAAAGTTTTTCTTTTTACTTTTAGACATCTTATTTGTTAATTAATTTATTTTGCTAATTCTCTTAAAACTTCCACTTCCTCTTCGATTGTCTTTGGAGATTTCATAGCAGGGGTTTCGAGTATAAAGGGCATGTTTTTGAATTTGTCATATTTAAGAATTTTCTTAAACGTTTCCTTTCCAATATTTCCATCTCCTAGGTTTGCGTGCCTGTCTTTGTTTGAACCACATTCTGGCATAGAATCGTTTAGGTGAATACTCTTAACAAGATCTATGTCTAGGATATCCTCTATATCCTTAACTACTTTGTCAAAATCATTGACCCAATCGTAGCCGGCCGCGAAAGTATGTTGGGTATCTAGAACGTAACCCACTCTTTCCTTGTCCTTAACTCCATCTCTAATTTTCTTTAGCTCTTCAAAATT
>CAYRDH010000017.1:0-11888 GCA_964423025.1 uncultured Candidatus Saccharibacteria bacterium
AGCAGAGTGGAACTACCTGACTCCATCCCGAACTCAGAAGTAAAACACTCTAGCGCCGAAAATACTTGAACCTTTGGTTCTGGGAAGATAGGTCATTGCCAGGATTTTAGAATATGACAACCCACTCGTAATAGAGTGGGTTTTTGTTTATTAAAACCCAAAGCCCAGATAAGAAACTATAAGGGTTAAAAAGTGGGGGTTTTGTCAAAAATCGCCCTTTATATCATTCTCCCAGGAAGTTACAAAAGTTTTGCAGAAGAACAGGCTATCTTCGGGCTCCCTTTTTAAAATGTAACACAGCACCTTGAGGCCGAACAAAGGAATTGTCTTCCAGCAGGTAACGCTTCTTGATGGTAAGTATAGCCTAGGCAGGGGAGGAGGAAAAGCCTTCTAAGCCAAGAAATGTTCCTGTGTAATAAACTTGCTCGAAATACGGCCTTTTCCCAAATGTAGTATAATCAATTCACCCTAAATTATAAAAAATATACAAACTTTGGAACCTAAAAACTATAGGGTCGTTTCTTTTGAAGGTGGTGACCAGGTAGGTAAGGGAGATGCCCTTAATTTCTTCTCTAAGAAATTAGTGGAGAGAGAGGACGTTGACATTGTAACTTCCTCTTTTCCAATATACGGAACCCCAATAGGAAACACAATAAAAGCTCTTCTTAAAGAAGGAGGAGAAAAATTCAATCTAGATCATCGTGAAGAATTAGAAGTTAAAATGGCTTTATTTGCTTTAAATCGTTTAGAGTTTTTAGAGGTGTTTTTAAAACAGGACATTAGTGAAGATGCTCTAGTCCTTTTCGACAGGAGCGCCTTCAGTAATGCCCTGACAATAGCCTATGCAATGAAAGAGATCCCAGATTTGACACCAGAAGATGTCCAAGAGTTAGTCGAAACAGCTCTAGGCTTAGATGCTTTGCTAATAGAGACACTCAGCCTGAATAGGTGTGTAGTTCAACCTGTTTTAGATGGTGAAGAATGGCACAGCAGTAGAGATGGAGAAGTAGATTTGCATGAGAGCCCAGATGTCCAGAAATATGCCGCTTTTGTCTATTCTCTTTACGAGGGGATAATAGGGAATGGTTGGAAGAGAGTTTACACAACTAAAGAAGGCAAGTGGAGGGATAGGGAAGAAATATATTCCGACATATTTGGTTTTGTAATTGAAAGATTAGGGGAGGTTGGCAAAGATGGCTACAATGGGAAGAAGTTTGAGGTTGGAATAAGAGAAATAATAGGAAATATTTATTTGGGTTCTTATGTGGATGAAGATCTTCTGCAGGAATATGTCGATAGCATAGAGAATAATGACAAGGACACTATGTATAGAACCTCTATTGAAGTTAAGAACCAGATATGTAATTCCTACGAAAACATTGTTTTAACAAACAAATCTATAGGTGAGGCTTTTAGAGCAATTCTAAGGCAATATCCTAAGATAGAGGAGGTGTTGGAGTATAATCTAGGGAAGAAATTCATTAATAAGTTAGAGGAGGCTCTCAGGGATGAATAGAAAAGAGTTGGCTCTCGAGTTGCTACTTAAAGTTGAAGGACTTTTTCCAGATGCAAGTACAGAATTAAAAAATTGGGAGACTCCCTTCCAGTTTCTTCTCTGCATAGCTCTCTCTGCACAGACTACTGACAAGCAGGTAAATAAAGTTACAGAGAAATTCTTTGATAAATATCCAGATGCGAAATCTCTAAGCGAGGCAAACTTTGAAGACATCAAGGATACCCTAGGGGGTATTAACTATTACAAGACTAAATCTAAGCGAATAATAGAGATATCTAGGATCCTTTTGGAAGAATATGGAGGCGAGCCTCCTAGAGACCTTAAGAAGCTTCAAAAACTTCCAGGGGTAGGTTACAAGACTGCTAATGTTTTCCTAAACGATCTTTACAAAGAAAATCAGGGAATTGCTGTTGACACCCATGTCATGAGAGTAGCTAGATCATATGGTCTTACCAAAGAGAGTGATCCTACAAAAATAGCTCATGACTTGGAGAAATTATATCCAAAAGAGTATTGGTATAGGGTAAATTCGACATTTGTTCTATATGGTAGATATATTCTGAAGGCCAGAAATCCTGATTGGGAGAAGGTTGTTTTAAAGGAATTTGTTAATATTCCAGATTAAAAATCATTTATGGAGAAAGAATTAGCAACTATATCAAGGGAAAAGGGAGAGCATACCAGGACTATGTTCCGTTCTAATGACTTTCCAACAATTGAATCTTCAGAAAGGGAGCAATTCCCAGGGGATGTCCTTTGTGAGATAGCTTTCTCTGATGTGCACATGCATATTGAAAATATGCCGTCCCGAAAATGGAGAGTGCCAGAGGAGAAAAGGACGGCAGATTACCTTAAAAAGCAGAATATTGTAGAGGCAGGAGTGATTTTTGAGAAGGAAATCTCTGTGAATGCACTCCTAGAGGCCATAGAGGAGGAGGAAATTACTTGTAATATCTTGCCTTTTTACTTTATTCATGCCCCACATGTTGTAGACGAGAAAGAGTTTGAGGGGATGTATGAAAGAGGGAAGATTAAAGGGATAAAGCTCCATCCCGTTTATGATAGATATGAAGTTTCCTATGACAATTTAGAAGAGGTTTTGAAATTATCCCAAGATTATATGGGTTTGCCTCTCCTAATGCACTTGGATGATAGGAAAGATACAATGCACCTTACTTCCCCTGAAAAACTGGATGCATTTATAGAAGAGATGTTAGAGAGGGATACCGTAGTCCCTATTATCTTGGGCCACTCAGGGGCATACGCTCATCCTAGGCTTGTTTCCTATGAGGAGGGGACAAATCCACCAGTAGAAAGTTATTGGAAATACTTTAATGAAGATTCTTCTCCCACCTATTCCCGCATCTATCTTATTAGGCATGCATTGCAACTTGCTTTGGAATATCCATTTATATATCTGGATACAAGCTCATGTGTAAACAAGATAAAAGCCAAGATTGTTGCTGAGGCTGTAAATGCTTATCCAGAGCTATCAGAGAAGATTCTTTTAGGAACGGATTACCCTGTTCTTGGTCAGTATAGAGAGGGTCAAGAGGGGCAACGCTCTTTTAATCCTGGAACGACTGTTAAGGCCCAACTCCGATCTTTATGGCAACAAGGGCTCGAAGAGAAACACCTATTAAAGATCGCATCTAATAGGTTGGAGAGCATTAATAGGGAATAGTCTAGTCTATGAAAAAAAACTGTGTTATAATCCATCTGCAACATTTAATATAATTAGTATGCAAGGACTAGTTGCAGAGTATTGCATCACCAATAGGAGAATCCTATGGATAGTAAAAAACAAAGCGCAGCATATTCCCAGATAGACAAATATCTCGAGGACAGTGCAAATCAGATTAAAACATTTTCAAGAGGCGATATCGTAGAAGGTGAAGTCGTAGACGTTAGAGACGGCTTTCTTGTCGTTGATATTGGCTTCAAATCAGAAGGAATTGTAGCAGGAAAAGAGCTTAAAAGTGAGCTTATAGACTGGAGAGAGCTAGAAGTTGGAGACAAAGTAATGGTCTATGTCGTTAAACCTGAGGATGAAGAGGGACAGTTAGTCCTATCTATAAGAAGAACACAACAGGCTACAGCATGGCTTAATCTCGAAAAGGCTAAAGAAGAAAACAAGATCGTCGAATCAGTTGTTGTTGAATCAAATAACGGTGGTTTAATAGTAGAAATAGGTAAAGACATAAGAGGTTTTATCCCAACATCTCAATTAGATGCATCTAGAGTTTACTCTAGTGGTGTAAGACAAGTTGGTAAAGACATATCATCTAGAGTTCAGAAGAAACTTAGCTCCTTAATAGGGGAGAAGATTTCCACAAGAATTATAGAGTTAGACAGAGAGAAGAACAGAATTATCCTCTCAGAAAAGATGGTAACTCAAGCTAGAGATCTAGAACAGAGAGAAAAGACTTTAAACAAGGTCAAAGAAGGGGATACGTTAGAAGGGACAGTAAGTGGTATTACACCATTTGGTGTCTTTGTAAACGCAGAAGGATTAGAAGGACTTGTCCATCTATCCGAGCTCTCTTGGGACAAGGTTGAAGATATTGGAAGCCTTTACTCCGTAGGAACTAAGGTTAACGTTATGGTAATAGGTGTTTCAGATGGAGGAAAGAGAGTAGCTTACAGTATTAAGAGATTACAACAGGACCCATGGGCAGAAGCAATTTCTAAGTACAAGGTTGGAGATGTTGTAGAAGGAGAGGTTCAGAAAGTTGTCCCTTATGGTGCATTTGTAAGAATAGACAAGGGATTGAATGGTCTTATACATATCTCAGAATTGTCAGACAAATTAGTCAAAGATCCTGCAAATATAGTAAAAGAAGGAGATGAAGTTAAGGTTAAGATCCTATCAATATCTTCTACAGAAAGGCACTTAGGACTAAGCTTAAAGGCAGTTCCAAAGGGTTCAGACGTAACCGAGCCAAGAAAGGAAATCTCTAAGGAAGAACTTGCCTCAGAAGTAGAGAGTGCAATTGAGGAAGAAATCTCTGTAAAAGAGTAGTTGCCCAATCATATAGTATAATTAGGTATGAAGATGAAGGTTGTTAAAAAGCCACAATCTATATTTTCTCGTTTAAGTAAAAATGCAAGTATTGCATTAAGGAGTGCATCTTTAGTCTCCGAACACTTTAAAGAGAAGAATATCTCTGTAATGAGTATTTTTGTAGGAATCCTCCTAAACGAGGATAATCTTGCCACAAAGGTTATAGAAGATATGGATCTAGATAGGAGTGAAATCCTTAAGGATCTTTTCGACGGGAAAGTTCTCGAAATTACCGGAGATACCTCAGGTGCTAAATTATTATCTTTTTCCCCTGAAGCTCAGGAGGTATTTAGAAAAGCGTTTGACTACGCACAGAGAATGTCTCATGTTTATGTTGGAACAGAGCACTTAATGCTTGCAGTTCTTGCTTCAAAGGATGCAAAGGTTGCAGAATTGAAAAAGAGGGGATTAAGCTACAGAACCTTTCGTAAAAGTCTAAGCATGGTTGCTATGTATCCAGTGGGATTATTAACAAAGCCAGGATACAGAAATGAGGATGGGGAAGAAGATAGGGTATTGGATTACCTAGGAATAGACCTTGTGGAAATGGCAAGAGAAGGTAGGCTAGATCCTGTAATAGGTAGGGAAAGTGAAATAGAGCACCTAATAAACATCTTAAGCAGAAGGAAGAAGAATAACCCTCTAGTAATAGGAGAGGCCGGAGTGGGAAAGACAGTATTAGTAGAGAGTCTTGCACAGCGGATAGCAGATGGGAAAGTACCACCATCATTGAAAGATATGAAGATAGTCCTCTTGGATGTTGCTAGCATAATGGCTGGAAGCAAGATGAGAGGGGATATAGAGGAGAAGGTTATGTCGATTGTTCAAGATGTTATATCTGGAAATAACACTATACTATTTATAGATGAAATCCATAATATTGTTTCGCCAGGAGGACTTCCGGGGAGCTCCTCAGATATTGCCTCTGTTCTTAAGCCAGCTTTACTACAGGACGAATTTAGATGCATAGGAGCTACCACAACTGAAGATTACAGTTCTACATTTGAATCAGATAATGCCTTAGCAAGGAGGTTCCAGCCAATATTTCTAAAAGAGATGTCACAGGATGATACTATAGATATCCTAAAGAATATTACACCTCTTTTGGAAAAACATCACAATATAACAATAGGGGAGAAAGCTCTGGAAGCAGCTGTTTCTCTCTCAGATAGGTATGTAACAGACAGATACCTTCCAGACAAGGCAATAGACCTTTTGGATGAGGCTGCCGCCTCAAAGAGGCTTAAGGTCGAAGAAGATTACGAAGATCTTGCCTCTTTGGAAGTTAAGCTTAAGAAAACAAAAGAATCAAAGGAATTGCAAATAAGTAAGGGAAACATGGAAAAGGCTCTGAAACTCCAAGAGAAAGAGGAAGCTCTGGAAAAAGAGATCTCTGAAATGGAAAAAGAATGCCTAAAGAAGAAAAAGAGTGTTAAAAATAGTGTAGATATAGAGGATGTAAAGACAGTAATATCCAAATGGACAGGGATTCCCCTTAATACTTTGGGTAGAGAGGAGAGGAAAGCATTGCTAAAACTAGAGGACAAATTAAACAAGTTAGTAGTTGGCCAGGAAGAGGCCTGTAGTGTGGTCTCGTCCGCTATAAAGAGAGCTAGAACGGGACTCATAGATACAGAGAGGCCTTGGGCATCATTCTTATTCTTAGGCCCTACTGGAGTAGGGAAAACAGAGCTAGCTAAGGTTCTCACTAAAGAGCTATTCGGTGACGAAGATAGGCTTATTCAGATAGATATGAGTGAGATGATGGAGATGCACAGTGTCTCAAAACTTATAGGCTCCCCTCCGGGGTATATTGGTTACCAGCATGGAGGCTTTTTAACGGAGCAAGTTAAGAGAAATCCTCATTCAGTTATCCTCTTTGACGAGGTTGAGAAAGCTCACCCAGATGTCTTGAACGTTCTTCTTCAGATACTAGAGTATGGACACCTTACAGATGGTAGGGGTAGGAAGGTTAATTTTAAGAATACTATAGTTATATTGACCTCCAACATAGGCGCGGAGGAGATAAGACAAGATAAGGTCCTCGGTTTTGGAAAGAAAAGGTCAGAAAAGAGGAAGGATGAAGATATAGATAATGCCTATGAATCAATGAAAAATGTCCTTCTTGATGAACTGAGAAAGAGTCTTAGACCAGAACTTCTAAATAGGCTAGATGATACCGTTATATTCAGATCTCTTACTAGGAAAGATGCTAGAAAGATAGTTAGATTGCTTCTAAAAGATCTGAACGGGAGATTAAAGGAAGAAAAAATAAGGGTAAAACTGGATAGAAAAGTGGTAACATATATAGTTAAGAATGCTTTTAGTGAAGAGTATGGTGCAAGGCCTCTACGAAGATATCTACAAGATAAGGTAGAGAATGCTCTTGCAGACTATATGTTAGAGAATAGTGAACTATTTAATCACGACAAGAGAGAGAAGATGGTAACTATTCTTATGGATTTAGGCAAAGATAAGGATAAAATAATTGTTAAGCAAGAAAAATAATATGAAATATATCTGCTCATCTTGTGGCTCAGAATCACTTAAGTGGTCTGGAAAATGCCCTTACTGTAGTGAGTGGGGGACTTTAGAGGAAGTCCAAGAGGTAGAACCTGCAAAGGAAGGAAAGAGGAAAGTAAGTCCTTCAAGTTATAAGTCAATAATGCAATTCAATAAGAAGTCCTCTAGTAATAAGGTCGCGAAAGAGAGGATTCCAACAGGCTATAAAGAGCTAGATAGGGTCCTAGGTAAGGGGTTAGTAGGTGGAGAAGTTATCCTTCTTAGTGGTGAACCAGGGGTAGGTAAGTCTACATTGCTTATGCAAATAGTTCTGAATTTTGTAAAGGGCGGAAAAGTTCTCTATGTTTGTGGTGAGGAATCACCCTCTCAGCTTAATTCTAGGCTAAAAAGGCTAGATCCGAAGGGTTCTAGTAAGTCAGAGAATTTTGTTTTGACAGAGGATAATGTAGTAGAGAATATCGCAGAACTAATAGAGAGTGATAATTTTGACCTTGTAGTAATTGATTCAATACAGAGTATGACATCTCTTTCTTCTAAGGGTTATCCTGGGAGTATTAGTCAGGTAAGGGTTTGTGGCTCCGTTCTGACTAGGGTTTCTAAGATGACAGGTACCCCTATGTTTATAGTGGGACAGATAAATAAAGGAGGAGATATCGCTGGACCTAAGGTTTTAGAGCATATAGTAGATTGTGTTCTGTATATGGAAGGGGATCAATATAACCAATATAGAATCCTGAGAAGTATTAAAAATAGGTTTGGTTCTACAAATGAGATAGGGGTTTTTGAAATGAGAGGAGATGGTTTAAGGGAGGTGGGGAACCCCTCTTTGGTATTTCTAGAATCAGGATCTAAATCTTCTGGCAGTGCTATAGGTGCTATTATACAAGGCTCAAGGGTTGTTTTCGTTGAGGTTCAGGCACTTGTTGTAGAAAGAGAGAGTGAAGGTGGTCCTCTTAGAAGGGTTGCTAATGGTATTAAGAAACCAAGGCTAGATATGCTATGTGCTGTATTATCCCGTAAAGGTGGCGTTTTCCTTGGAAACCGAGATGTCTTTGTTAATGTAGTAGGGGGTCTTACCGTAAATGATCCCGCTATAGATTTGGCAATATGTGCCGCTATTAAATCTTCTGTAGAAGACCAGATTCTTCCTAAGTCCAGAATTTACTTCGGAGAGGTAGGGCTAACAGGTGAGGTTAGGGGAACCTGGGGCGTAGAATCTGTTGTCTCTGAGGCTGTTAGGGCAGGTTATGAGGAGTTGGTAGTTGGAAGAATGAAGGTTGGGGAGACCAAGAAACTGAAGATAAAGAAGGTTTACAAAGTTAAGTCTATATAACCACTGTTCACATATTTTCTTTTGTCCTTTTATAGCAGAATAATCTCGTGTAGTATCGCTTGTTCTCCACTGCTTACGTAACAAGGGGTGGAAACGTAACAACCATTAGGGTCCTCTCGAGCGGTCACCTTTCTTGGCAAGGGTCTGCACATAACTTCTACTTTGTGGATTGATTATATAGGGTTGACAGTTATTGAACAAAGAGATATAATTTAAAAGATCTTTCAAATACATGTGGATATCTTAGTTTTTTCCCTTTGTCTGGGGTGTCACAAGCACAACTGGGCAATAGGAAAAGTCTAAGATATCTCATCCAAACTTTTTCTCTTTTTATTTAAATAGTTTTTGAATAAACAGAGAAGAAGAGGGGAAACATGTAAAATGTTCTTCGAAACTTTTTCTTTATATATAAAGGAAAAGAACCCGGGGTCGGTTGGGGCAGTACCGATCCCTTCTTCTTTTATCCATAGTGTTTATCTGTACAGTTGACTTTGTAATAGGATTTCAATTATACTCAGATATCACATGGCTAATAATTAGCCCCGTGTTTTAAATTCCCAAATAATTCAAATGGTTAAAAAAGATAAAACTATTAAAGACTACGAGGAAATGAACCTCGCAGATCTGAGATCTATTGCTCAAGATTTAAAGCTTGAGGATTTTATGGAGCTTCCTAAAAGGGAGTTAATAATAGAGATACTTAAGAAATCTACTAAAGAGGATGGATCTGTTTTTGTTGAAGGTGTTCTTGAAGTAATGAAAGATGGCTCTCACGGCCTTATAAGGACGGAAGGACTTTTACAAGGAGAAAATGATGTATATATTTCTGGTTCTCAGATTAAGAAGTTTAGTCTTAGAACAGGAGATGAGGTAGCAGGTAGAGCAAGGCTTCCTAAGAATAAAGAGAGATTTTTAAGTCTCTTAAGGGTAGATACCGTATATGGTAAGCCAGCAGCTGAGGCTGTTAAGAGGCCTGCATTTAGAAAATTGACCCCTATATTCCCTAAGAAGCAGATTAAGCTAGAAACTGATTCTAAAACTATATCTACTAGAATGATAGATCTTTTATCTCCAATTGGTTTTGGACAGAGATCTATGGTTGTCTCTCCTCCTAAGGCAGGAAAGACATGGTTAATTAAAGATATTGCAGAGGGTATAGCAGAGAATCATCCTAAGGCAAAGTTAATAGTTGTACTAGTAGGTGAGAGACCAGAAGAGGTTACAGATATGCAGAGATTTGTTAAAGGAGATGTTTATGCTTCTAACTTCGATGAATTGCCTGAGCACAACTGTAAGGTGGCAGAGATGGCACTACAGAAGGCTATGAGGATGGTAGAGTGGGGAGAGGATGTAATTGTATTAATGGATAGTATTACAAGATTAGCTAGAGCATACAATATTACAATGCCAACATCTGGAAAGACTCTTTCCGGTGGTTTTGACCCAGTAGCACTTTATCCTCCAAAGAGATTCTTTGGTGCAGCTAGAAATTTTGAAGAGCAAGGTAGTCTTACTATTATAGCTACAGCTTTGGTAGAAACAGGTAGTAGAATGGATGACTTGGTATATGAAGAGTTTAAGGGAACTGGTAATATGGAACTTCACTTAGACAGAAAGCTCGCAAACAGAAGGATTTATCCAGCTATCGACGTTGTTGCTTCTGGTACTAGAAATGAAGAGTTACTGCTTAGCAAAGAAGTATTGAATCAATCTTGGAGAATCAGAAGGATGTTAGAAGTTCTAGATTCCAACGAGAATCCTACAGAAGTTCTAGTAAGTCAGCTTAAGAAGACAAAGACAAACGAGGAGTTTCTTGCTACTCTCCACGAAGCATAGATAATTGGTATAATATTCATCATTACTTTAATTATCTGTTATCTTGGATACTGATAAGGTCCCCCAAAATAAAAATATCTCTGGTTTGAGCTTTAGGGAAATCCTAACGCAACAGGATAATTCCGTATACGCTAAAAGCGACTTAGAGAGCTTTCTCTATGTAGATGATGATATTAATGCGAACAAGTTTACCAAGAAGGTAAAGAAGTTTTTCTATAGAATATATATAAATAGAGTGAAGAAGGGTAGGAAGGGATTTTTCTCTTTCCTTTTCTCTTTTACAAATTATCTTTATGCAAGGGTTAGGGTTTTTGTTATCCTGTTTTCAGTAATATCCAGTATATTCTTTAAGGCTTTTGAAAGCATAAAAAATAATCTCACTAGGAGAATGTTCTGGGGTAGAGGAAACTTTCTGGGATCTTCTCTGCAGGTTGTTGCTTTAGTGGTTATGTTTATTGTTGCAATCTCTTATCTATATAGGAAGCCTGTTGTAATAGTGGCTAGCGAGGGTCATTTGGATAGGATAGGGGTAGCAGAAACAGACATCATGGTTATGAATGCTTCCTTGAATACTCTTATTCCTAAGGATAGGGCAAGGAGATCTGTAGAGGAATATATTGTAAAAGGAGGGGATACTTTAAGTACGATTGCTGAATATTATGGGATAAGTACCGAGTCTATATTATGGGCTAATAATATGGGTTCGAGTGACTATATAAAGCCAGGTCAGAAACTTGAGATACCCCCAAGTGATGGAGTTATTATTGAGGTCGCTAAGGGTGACACCATTGCTAGTTTGGCTAAGAAATATAATGCAAATGAACAGTCTATAGCAGATTTTAACTGGTTAGATTATCCATTTGAATTACTTCAGGGGCAGACATTATTTATCCCTGATGGTAAGATGCCTGCACCTCCACAGCCTACTTATGCTGCTACACCTTCATTCTATGTCTCAAATCAGTATACTTCAGCATCAGCATCTGCTGCTGTAGGGGATCCTAATGTTGGAAGATTTATCTCCTGGCCTGTTGCGGGTAGCGCTGGGGTAATATCTCAATACTACAAACCATGGCATAGGGCTATAGATATAGCCTCAAGGGCACTTCCTAATATAACGGCTGCTGCTCCAGGTACCGTAATATTTGCAGGGTGTAGTGGTTATTGTCCTCCTTTAGGTTCAACTTATGGTGGTTCTGGTTATGCTTGGTCTATACAGGTAGATCATGGTAATGGTTATACCACTTGGTATGCACATCTTAAGAATATATATGTAAGGTCTGGGCAATCTGTAGCAAGAGGTGAGGCTATTGGTCAGATGGGTTCTACTGGTAGATCTACAGGGCCTCACGTGCACTTTGAACTTAGAAGGGGAGTAGCTTTTGGCTCACAGGTGAACCCACTAGGATATTCTAATTGGTAATACTTTAGGGATTTCTCACACCTGTTTATAAAATGATATAATAACCTCATTGGGCTCATAGTTCAGAAGGCTAGAACATCGCATTCGCATTGCGAAGGTGGCTGGTTCGATTCCAGCTGAGTCCATTTTTACAAGGGCCTGTAGCTCAGCTGGCTAGAGCACATCGCTGGCAGCGATGGGGTCAGGGGTTCAA
>CAYRDH010000018.1:0-11344 GCA_964423025.1 uncultured Candidatus Saccharibacteria bacterium
AGTTTATTACAAGTATGTGTTGGAGAAGAAATAAGTTCTTGAGAGAGGGGGTGGAGTCACTCCAATTGCGTGAACATTTTATTAAGCTCGGAAATTTGTCGAAGGAACGCTTAGAGAGTGCTCTCAATCAATTGTTTCTGATAATTAATCGCGATATTGAAAGCACAAATGATTACTTGTTGTATTACAGAATCTAGTTTTTTAATACATATGGAGGATTGTGCGTGAATTATTCCTATAGATTATTTTTTAACTAGATAAATTACTGGTATAATAACCTATAAACTAATTATTATCTAAAGACCGATGCTTCTAACAAAAATCAGAATTGCAAACTTTAAGTCTATAGTTGATAGTGAATGGCTAGAAGTATCAAAAGATAATAATATAACTATTTTAGCAGGACAAAACGAATCTGGTAAAAGTGCTGTATTAGAAGCAATGGATTTCCTATTTAATAATCCATCTCCTGACTTTGAAAGACTACAAAAAAGATTAGATGCTGATGTAACTGAAGTTCAAGCAGAGCTAAGCTTGACTGAACAAGAAGTCCAGAAATTAATCGAACAGTTCCCAGAAGAATCAAATGTTTCCAAGATAAAAGCAATTTTTTATAGTAAAACTCACAATAAAGATAATACAGTGGCAACGAAACTTATTGTAAATAATGAGGAGTTTCAAATAAGTGATGCTGTTAAAACGGAAATAAATAATTTTCTTCCAATTGTAAGCTTGTATACAACCTTCAAGGACCTTCTCCCATCTCAAGTCACCATAGAGCAAATCCCTAATGACGCTGCAGTAAAAGATTTTGAGAGAGTTTTTGATGTAAACCTTGTTGAATTTATGTCTTTAACAGACCCTCGAAAGATGGTTACAAAAAGAGAGGAAATTGAGGGGAAAGCAAACGATGACTTTAACGATTCATGGAATCAAAAGATTGAATCACTAAAAAACAAAGAAGAGAAATATAAATTCAACTTATTAGTTGACACTCAAGAACCTAAAAAACTTACATTCATGATAAAAGGGAACGATCAAAAGCCCTTATATCTTGAACAAAAAAGTATGGGATTTAGATGGTTTAGTGCCTTTCATCTTAGACTCAGAGCGCTAGGAAAACTATCTAACATAAATGACGGAAGTTATGCAAGGAATATCATTATACTGATTGATGAGCCTGGACAGAATCTACATGATACTGCACAAAAGGATGTTAAGAGTATAATCGAAGAAACTGCAAATAAAGGAATACAGGTAATATATTCAACTCATAACCCAAGACTAATTGTATCTTCAGACTCGAGTAAAATTGAGATGAACCGTATAAGACTTACTGCAAAAGATACTGCAGGTGTTACAAAGGTTTACACTATCCCACAATTCTTAAGTTCCAGAAAGGGTCAGATTGTAATTGACACATTAGCACCATTAAGAATCGCACTCGGCTTAGCTACCGTATCACCATTACTAGATATCAATAAGAAGAATATTGTAGTGGAAGGGATTACTGACCACTACTATATGAATGCAATGAAGGAGTTATTAAGCGAAGATGCAGAATTAGCATTTATTCCTTCATGTGGTGTAGATAATGTAGTAAACGTGGTCAGTTTACTAATTGGATGGGGAGTCAAATACAAAGCAGTATTTGACGATGATGCTTCCCAGGGAAGAAAGGCTTACAATAAAATGAAAAAGGCATTTTTCGAAGGTGATGATAAATTAGCTCATAAATATATCCATAAAATCGAAGACTGCCATGGAATAGAAGATGTTTTCACACAAACCGATTTTTCAAAAATGATAAAACTTTTTACCGATACCGATATTGATAAGAGCAAATCAAATTCTGAGAACGCAGCGAAAATAGGAAAAGAAGTTATCGCCAGAATGTTTTGGGAATATTCACAAAAGAAAAATCAAACGATAAAATTATCAAAAGACTCTATTGATAATTGGGAAAAGATTTTTGAATGGATATACAAATAATTGAGCATATACGACTAATTACTTAGGGCCTTTCTTATCAAAACGGGAAATTAGCCTCAAGCCTATAAAATCTGGTATATTATAGTTAAATACATATAGTATTCAAAAACAATGGCTAATACAAAAACCTGGAGCGATGAATTTAAAGAATACATGGAGTTTATTGTAAATCATCCTAATTACAAGGGAATCCCATACGCAAGAAAAGAAACAGGTGAGGTAGCTTGGATCGCTGCAAAGAAAAGCGAAGTTGGTGGACAAAGAGTGAACTGGGCACTCAACAGAGCATCGCAGTTGGGGATTAAAAATGAACCAGGAGTTTTTGCAAAAGTTATGCTACAAATTCATCCCACCAAAACAAAACCATGCCAAATATGTGGGAGAAAAATGTCCTTGTATTACATTTATCTAAATAGTAATTTTGCCAAAAAGATTAATTCCACCTTCGGGACTGAATTTACTACACTGGACTCCATTTATGACGTATGTCAATCATTATTAAGGAATGACATTACTCAAGAAGATTTGATGAAATTCTTAACTAGTGAATTTGCGATAGAGGAACAATACACTGACATGTATGAATTGCAGAAAGATATCGAGTTTATATGTCGTAGCGGTAGTTCGAATAGACTTGGCCCAGGAGCCATGTCCAATTATCCTGATAGATTAGACGGATTTCATACATACAATAGATGTTGCAGAAAAACCGAAGATACTGGAAGACATAGTGAAAATATGAAAACCTACGGTAAGGATAGACGTGCTTATGAGTATTGGAGTGATGGAAACATACATGCTGCAAATAAGTTCATGACGAGTAGCTTCTTTAAAGGTTATTCCGCAGACCATATTGGCCCAATTTCATTGGGTTTCAAACACGATTCATTGCTACTGAGAAAGATGACGGGGGGAGAGAATTCAGCAAAACGAGATAGATTAAGAAAACAAGATATTGAGGAGCTTATACTTGTAGAGGAAAATAATGCACCCTTCTTGGCAATTTCCTGGTTCTCAGAAAACATTTGGAATTTCATTAAAGAGAATTACGAAAAATACCCCAACCTAACGAAGCTTAGGGACTTGCTAAAGCAAAATATAGCAAATTACCTAGAGATTCTATGGGTAATAAAGACAAGTTGTTCATCAAAAGGAGCAGCTTTTCTATTTAAGTATTTTATCGAACCTAAATTAAAGAATTTTGAATTTAACTACTCCTTTAATGATTTAGGTGTAATAACAGAAAAAACAAAGCGTCGAATCACTGATTCTACTCGAAAGGAAATTGATAGATATGTTAGGGTTTCAATGGAATCTCTTGATGATTATAAGGGTAAAGACAATCGCAATCTAAAACCGGACATAACCCTAAAGGAAAAAGAATCTCTAACAAATGTAGTGAAGCTAATTTGTGAAAATCAAGATAAACGCGCAATTGTAGAATTAACCTCTCTGATTGCAGATATAGAGAATCGATTGATAAATCAAGAATCCTAAATACCAGCAAATTGCAATTGCATCTCTGTATTTTCTTTTGGTGTATCCTTTATCCTAAACGATTCGAAATATTCTGAATAGGATAATTCTCCAGATAACATTTTGACATAAGGACTGAAACTCTGATCATCAACATATCTTGCATTATCAGAACAAGGGATATTCTCCAAATCTTCCAAAACAACACGAGAAGAAACAGGAGAATCCTTTGTGATTTCTTTAGGGAATAAATCACTAGGCTCAATACTATAATCTTTTCTAACTCCAATTATTATTAAACGTTTGCGTTTCTGTGGGACACCGTAATCTGAAGCAAGCAGAAGTCTTCCCTCTACCTTATATCCAATTTCATCAAATAAACTTATAATCTGATTGTAGATTGCTCCTTTAGACAAAGTTAACATACCTGGCACATTTTCAAGGATTAGTGCCTTTGGCATTATTTTTTCAACAATTTCAACAAAGTCTTTAAATAGTTTATTCCTAGGGTCATCAATAAAACGTTTTCCGGCATAAGAGAAACCCTGACATGGGGGCCCTCCACAGACAATGTCTACCTCTTGTTTTTTAACAGTAGAATAAAGCTGATTCTTGGTTTGTTTCAAAGTGATATCATCACAAACTACTGGTGTTGAGGGATTGTTTACTTTAAATGTTACACAAGCACTTTGGAAATTATCCAAAACAGCAAGTGATCTGATTCCTGCATTCTCAAGCCCAATAGAAAGTCCACCGGCACCTGCAAATAAATCCACTGATGTTTTACAGTTGAGATTATCATGTAAGTTTCTACCTATTGAATACGCAAGTAAGCTGGGAACTGCATTTCCTACTTGTTTTAATATATCCGTCTTATTCCCCACAAAATAATAATCTTCTGGGAAGGCCTGAAACCTGGCAGCCTCTCTTACACTCAAAACTCTGTTATGCACAGGATGAACATATGTCCCATTTCCGGGTCTATTAAAATATGTTGTAATAGTGTAACTAGGCTTTTCGTAATCTATTCTTCCATAAAGAGTAGTTCTTCCTCCTGTTTTCGTAATATTTATCAATCTTTTAGACTTTTCAACCGTTTTTTGAGGTATATTTTTCCAATTCCCCCCCTGCGGAACAGATTCAATCATCTCAAGGTCTAGATCGCTTAATTTAAAAGTTGTATGATTTAAAATCTCCTTATTCTTTAATTTGTGGTATTTCTCAATAATCCCCATTATTACTTTCCCCTCAAAGCTTTTCTTATCAACCATAAATGAATCAATTAGGACTTCTGTGTCTAACCTCCCATTAAAGACTTTATTTATAAGGTCTTTATCAATATTAAGTCCATAATCTAGGGCTTTAATATCTTTAATAAAGCTATCGAGCAGCTTATCTTGGCGCTGTTTCTTATCTGTGTTGTCAAAATCAATATCATAAAGTTTATCAACGTAAATATCTATCTCATTTAAAATAACTTTATCTTTCTCCACTAAGTATTTCTTAACAAGTGCCGATAGTTTCTTTAGTCCACCTTTATTGGAAGGAATTGGCAACATATCTAGTTCATAGTTATTAATATGATTATTTGAGCTAGTAACCTTAAATAGCCAATTCATCAATCTAGAATTCATAAGCCCTAGTAAAGAATATATATCTAAGTTGTTGTTGTTATTCTCAACAAACAAATAGTTACAAGAATTTGCTAAAACATAACCTGGTTCGACCAATGTAAAAGTCAAACGTCTGTCTTTAGACATGTTAGCAATTTGTTGACATGCAATACGTTGACGTTTGATATGAGGAGCTTTTGTAGATATTGATAAGAAATTTTCAGAAACGTTTTCAGCATCATCGGAGATAACTTCGTAGTATCCAATATTTCGTCCTCTAAGTAAGGGTAAATCACCTTTACCTTCTAAGATGTATTCTTTATGAAAAGTAAGGTCTAATTCTCCTCTTAAATTCCTAATATAATCTAGCTCTTTTACTGTTGAATACTTCTGCAATTGTTCTAATATGTTGTATTCATATTGATTGAGTGAGAATATAGCAAATCCTGTTTTATCAAGGGATAATTTCGAAATATCCATTACGGCATACTTATCTTTAGTAGATTCATTGAAATTATTATTTATTTTTATCTTGGAGGTTTTAGTTCCTTTTTTTATCAGTAATGAAGAAAGAGCTTGCTGAGCATCAACATAACCAGCACCCTCTGCTACAACATTTATTTTTTCAATTGAATGGTTTATTAGAGTATATTTCCTTATTTTTTCACAGGTTTTATCTGTAAGTATTGAGGTAGGAATTAATAAAGAAACGAAACCGTTAGCTTTTGAATACTTAGTTAAGATATCCTCAACAAAAAGCTTATAAATATTAAGAACTCCAACATTAGTATATTTATATAATGATTTGCTTATTTGGCTTATTTCTAGATATAGTTGCTTATCACTTTCTAAGTCTTTTGTATTAGAATACTTATTCTTTTCAACTTTTAAATTCTTGTATGGAGGATTTGTAATAACTATATCAAAACCACCAGCTTTAAGTATATCTGGGTAATAACCATTAATATCTAAATATGCTGCTTTTCGTAACCCAAGGTTAAAAACTAAGCCATCATTAATGTTAATATCGCTAATATCAATATCATAATTAAATATCACCTGAGCAAATTTTTGGAAGAGAAGGCGGTATAATTCTAAAGAATCCTGATTGATATCATTAGCATAAATATTACCTAACAGCTTTTTAACATTTTCTCTATCTTCAAATTGCTGGAAACCAGAAACCTTCTCAATATATGCAAATACAAATACACCAAGGCCTACACAAGGTTCTAGAAAGGTTTTATTCTGAATCTCCTCATGATTTATGGCTTCAAGTAGTTCCTCAACCATATGATGGGCTAGCTTTAACCCAGTGTAATAAATACCATTTGATTTACGTTTTGCAGAATCTAGAGAACCCTCGTATTTTTGAGATAATCTTTCAAAAAATTGCCAAAACTCGTCTTTCGTGTGGATAGTATTTAATGATTCTTGTATGTTTTTTTCCATATGCGTAAGGTAAAATGAATATATATTTTAGTATAGCACCCAGACACCCCACGAGACAAGCTATTTGAGACGTTTTAATGAAGCTCTAATGAAAAACTAATTAACATATATTAATTAAGCATTTATATTTATGTCACGACCAACAAAACTTTCAGACTTAATTGTCAAAAAACTAGAAGAAGCTTTCATAGTAGGTTCAAATGTTGAAGAAGCCTGCTTTTATGCTGATATTTCTAGACAAACATTCTACAACTGGATAGATGATAATCCAGAGTTATTGGACAGGTTTAATGTATTGCGTAGAGCCCCACTTTTAAAGGCTCGTATGACCGTTTCTAAAGCCCTAGGAAACGATCCAAAGCTGGCCATGGAGTATCTCAAGCATGAGTGGAAATATAGAAGCATACGCAAGCCTGTGGCTTTTAAAGATCAGGAAAAAGAGATACAAGAGCACCTGACTAATCCATTAAATAGACTAAATTAAATCATTATTGCAAAAGGCTTTTTAGCATGTTAATATAAACCAATCAGTCAAACGACTCGATTAAACAAACTAATTACAAATTAAAAATTAGATGAAGTTTAATATGAGTTGCTTTGGGCTTGAAAAAATCTCCCAAGTTAAAAAATCTAACCTCAAATCCCATCGCAAATATACCTTTGTTAGTTAAAGCCGTTGATGAACATATTGTTGCTCTTTCACAATTAAATAATAAAACAACAATAAAGAAACCAAAACGTAAACAATACTATGGCAAATATACCCACGGAAGGTATATTATATAGTTAATGAGCAAAACAGATGAGGTGATAGTTGAGATTCAAGCAAATGAGGCATTAAGAAAATACGCCGAAACTTTCCTTCTTAAGAAAAGGAAAAATTCTCAGGAAAAAGCATTATCTGAAGAAAATCGTATATATGTGATATATGCTAGGAAATCAACAGAAGATGACAAAAGACAAATGCAATCAATCGAGGATCAGGTTGAACAATGTCAGAGATATGCTAAAAGAAATAACCTCAATGTAATCGAAATTCTTCGAGAAGAGAAAAGTGCAAAAACAGCAGGTAAGAGGGATCGATTCACTCAAATGATTGAAACTATCAAGACAGGGGAATCATACAACAGTATACTCGCCTGGCATCCAGACAGATTAGCCCGTAATATGAAAGAATCTGGAGAGATATTGGATTTATTAGATAAAGGTGTAATCTCCGACCTAAAATTCGATTCCTATGTATTTAATAATGACCCTGCAGGGAAAATGACATTAAGCATTCTTTTTGCTATGGCCAAAGAGTTTTCAGATAAACTCTCAGAAGACACAAAGAGAGGGGTTCGTAAGAAGGTTTCAGAAGGTAAATATTGTGGTTCTCCGAAAAAAGGTTACTTACCCAATAGGGAGGATTACTTTAGGCGAGAAGAGGAAACCTTCAATGAATATAAAGAGCTATGGAGAAGGTTTGCAAATGGCGAATCACAGGCTCAATTGGCAGAAGAGCTTTCAAATAAAGGTGTTAATGCCAAAGGTTTATCAAATTTTTTCATGGATCCATTTTACGCAGGCTTATACTGCTACGGTGATAAGATCATAGATCTTCGGGGGGTAGACCCCAAGTTTACTCCAATGGTAACTCCAGAAGAATTTATGAAAGTCCAAAGAGAGAATAGAAAAAATCCAAGAGGATGGCACAAGTCAGATGAATTTAGACCTTTCAATGAGTTATTGATATGCCATGATTGTGGGAAATATATGGTATCTGGGCTTAGCACAAATAAAGATGGGAATAAATATCTCTATATTAGTTGTGGTAATAACTCTTGTAGAAAAACAAGAAAGGAAAATGGAATAAAGCCAGTTGTAAACACAACTAGGGGAAAACCTATTATCGAAATGACTGTCAAAATTCTTCAAGAATCATTAAAAGTTGATAAAGATACATACGAAAAAGCTAAGAAGATATACCTTGAAGGTAAAATTGGAATAGTAAAAGAGCACAACGATGAGATTAGAATACTGAAGTCTGCTATTACAAAAACAGAAAATAAATACAATACGTTAAAAGAAAAGCTATACTCTGTAAAAGATTCAGTAATCGAGAAAGATATCACTTCTGATATGAAAATACTTCTCCATGAGGTAAAGGAGAAGGAACGCGAGCTTAAAAAATTGGAACTAGATAAATCTGAATATGAATCACAGGTGGATTTGGATTTTCCAAATTATATAGATTACGTGAACTTCTTCAGAGATATTGTTACAACGCTTGAAACTACCGATAATACATACTTAATGGATCAATTGGTTAAACTGGTGTGCGAGAACATAACAATTAAGGATAAAAAGATTGTTAAATACACACTTCGTGAGCCATTTGAAACATACAATTCCTTGAAATTCTTATCTGGGGTGGAAGATGGGATTTGAACCCACAACCCTCGGTTCCACAAACCGATGCTCTAACCAATTGAGCTACATCCACCATAACAAAGCAATTATACTATATAAGAACCTAATAATCTAAACTATCCTTCCCACACATAACAACATCTTTTTCTAAAACCTCCCCTACTTCATCTAGTAAATCCTTTGTAAAATCATTAAAGTAAGAATAAGGACACACATACTCCCTACCCCTTACATTCTTAATCCTTACATTAAGATAATCACCATCTACACTACCAAGAGCTTGCCCTTTTGAAATAATATCTGCCTCATAAACCTTAGAATTAGGTATAGAAGAATATTCAATATAAAAACCATCCCCCACATCCACAGAAACAATGCTATTAGATGTACTAACAACAACACCCTCAGTAGAAGAATAAACATTACTACCATCACTAACCTCTATACTAAGCCATTCCCTATTACCTTCCCCGAAAGGAATGATTCCCTCCTGTAAGTATGTTAGATTCCATCTCTGTATGGGAGAATCCAAAACTAGATTCTTACTACCTAAAGTATCCCCTCTTTGCTTAGGAAGAAAAACAAACACATACGTTACTAAACCTATCACAGTCAAACCCATCATCAAAAAGAGAGTTATAGATTTTGTCTTACTACCATCCATACTACTCCCCCTTCGTTGGTACTAAACCACTAAATTTCAAACCATCACTAGTAATATCCAACATATCTATCCTAACACTATCCCCTGCTGACATAAGCTTGGAATTAGCAGTATTAAGCAAAAATTCTTCAACTGTAGCTATAACAGTATCTGGAACTGCTATCTGCCCTACCTTAATAGAATAAATATTCCCTCCTAAAGTCCTCTCATTCACTTTAGATACACTACCAGTCATATAGACAGGGAATGAAAGACCCTCATAATCTAAATTTGTAGTTAATTCTGCAGAACCATCACCCATCTTTATCTGTGTCCCAGAAATACTTGCATTCTCAAGATATTGATTTACATATTCAAAAGTAGCAGAAGCTTCCTCATTACTCACTGTAACCTCTACCTCATGAGGATCTGAAAATGTTGGTGTAGGACAATCTATACAAAGAGCCGAAGGAGGAGCATCCAAACCTATCTTCTCCATAAGCCCAGTATAATCCTCTCTAGTATATTCAACTCCTAAGTCCTTAGGTTGCATAGAACCTATGACTTTCTTATAACCATAATAAGCTGCTCCAGTAAGAAGTGCTAATAGGAAAAGAAGAATAATTACAACAATCAAGCAACCCCTTAAACAACCTCCCTTCTTCCTACTTGCCCTTTTCTCCTCCCTAGTAGGCTTAACTTTAGGCTGAGCATCATAAAAACCAGGAGTAGGAGCTTCCTGTGGAGGCATTGGCTTCCCCTTTAAATCAAAACCCTGATCTTGATTATTTATCTCTTCTGTCTGCATTTTCTTAATATTAGAAATTATTTAAATGATAGATTAAATATATCTACATTGTAAAGTAAATCCTAACTATTTAACAGTAACAGATTTTGCAAGATTTCTAGGCTTATCTATATTGTTCCCAAGAAGTAAGGATAGGAAGTAAGAAATTAGTTGAAAAGGAATAACATTAGCTATACTTCCTAGTGTATTAATTTGTGGTGTAGAGATGTAATAGTCAAAAATCTCTAAATCTGCAAACTCTCGAGCCCCAATACCGATTGTTAAAGCTCCTCTAGCCTTCACTTGCTCCATCCCACTTATTAAATCCTTATTATCTTCTTTATGTTCTTCAGAAGGTATTATCCCAATAACAGGAGTCCCCTTCTCTATCAAAGCAATTACACCATGCTTTAATTCTCCAGCAGAGAAACCTTCTACATGTTTGTAAGAGATCTCCTTTATTTTGAGAGCACCCTCATATGCAATAGAAGCATTCTCTCCCTTTCCTAATATGAAGAAGTGTTCTTTATTTACAAGAGTCTTTCCTATTTTATTTTTGATGTAACTAAAAGATTTTTTAGTAAATATCTCATCCAAAGACTTTGAAAGCTTCTTTAATTTACCCTTCGCTGTTCTGTGCTTCCCTGCCAAAGTCATTGAGAGAAGATACCCCCAAGCACTCTGTGCAGTGAAAACCTTAGTAGAAGCTACACATATCTCAGGTCCAGCATTAGTATAATATTCATAATCTGACATCCTTGAAATAGTAGTCCCATACATATTTACAATACTAGCTATCTTACAACCCTTCTCCTTTAGTACTTCTAGAGGTTCTATGGTATCTGCAGTCTCACCACTCTGAGAGATTGCAATAATTAAATCTTTGGAAGAGATAACAGGAAGATAGGATTTAAATTCGTAACTCTTAATCTCCATGGCATCTACATTTGCAATAGTTCTTAGGAAGAA
>CAYRDH010000019.1:0-611 GCA_964423025.1 uncultured Candidatus Saccharibacteria bacterium
AAGTCCTATGCCTAAAATAGCAGCAATTATTATTAATAGGGTTGTGCTCTTTTTCTTTTCACTTGTAGTGGAAATTCTTCTGACTTCTTCCATTAAGGGCAGTAAAAACTTATCCTTCCCTAAAGTTTAGTTTAATGAGGGGAGAGTGTCAACTAAGAGTGTTACGAAACTTCTTTGTAGAAAGAATAACCTCTTAGAGAAAAGGACAGATTAGGGTAAGACCAAGGTTTGGCTCAATTTTTCCTGTTTTAATTTGGTAATCTAGGTTAGAAAGTTTAGAGTAGAGTAATTTTATTTTCTCCTCAGAATATTGTTTTGATGCTTTTATTAGGGAAGGAGTTGTGAAAGGAGGGATTTTTAGTGCAGAGGAGATTTCTTTGTATCCCTTTCCTTCCTCATCTAGGGTTTTGGTTAAATAAAGAAGTCTTAAATTCCTCGCTAACATTGAGAGGATATAGTTTGCATCTGCCCCCTGTGAAGTTAATCTTTCTAGTATTGTAATACTTCTCTCTTTATCTTGGATATTTATGGCATCTGTTAGATCCCATATCTCTTCTTCTAGGGTGTCAGCAGTAAGCTCTTCTATATCTTCCTCTCTGATTATTCTATCT
>CAYRDH010000019.1:621-10442 GCA_964423025.1 uncultured Candidatus Saccharibacteria bacterium
TTATGTAGTTTGAATTTCTCTATCTCGTTCTTACATCTTTCGGGATCATAATTTGTTCTCTCTGCGAGCTTCTTTATAACGGTCTGGTCTATCTTAAGGTTGTGTTTCTCGAGCTCTTTTCTTAGCCAAGTGAAAAAAGTTCTTTTATTTAGTTCGTTTAATTCTTCTACAGCCTTTTTCTCTTTGAAAAATTTGTAATATTGGGTATTCGATCTTATTTTTTGATCTTCCCATATTATTATGTGGTCATCATTTTTGCCTTCTTCTAGGATTTCTACGAGAGCTTCTGTTAATATGGCTTTTTCTTTATTTCTATATAATCGTTTTATTAAAATCATTCTCTTTGTCGAGAAGAGTGAGGGAGAAGTTAGAAAGTCGACGATTTCCCTAGGAGCTTTAGAGTCTGCTTCTAGTATATCTACGCTAACTGTTGGGTTTTCTTCTTTGAGCTTGTTTAGATGTGAGTGAACTTCCTCTAGGGAGAGGTAAGTTGAATTCCCATGGTAAAGTTTGTATTCCACTTTTATTCCTCCTCAGTTACAATGTTACTTCCTATTAATATTGTAACATCTTCACCATTTAGGTTTGTTGTAATGTATTCTGGTTGAGTTTTTAAATCGGTTTCTAAATATTTAGAAAGCTCTTTAACAGTATTATTGTTTTCCCCCTCTTCGTGAGAGTAGACGATTGTCTCCTCCTTGTCTGCTCTTAGGGTTCCTGCAAAGGTAACATCTAGGTACGGGTAGTCCTCGTTTAGCTGTTCTGTTAGTGCGAGAACTTCTTGGTATCCTGCGCCGGTGTCGTATATTAGAACTTTTGCTTTCTCTTCATAGAGGGCTGGAGTATTCATTATTAGACGGACAAAATCATTTATATCTGAATAGTCGCCTAGTGCTATTTTAGGACCAATTGCATATGCTCCGCTCTCCATAGGTTTTTTCTCAACTAGAGAATAATTGCCAACAGAGGTATCTAGTACGAATGAATGGCTCTTTCCAGAGTTCTCATTAAATTCTTTCGAAAGTTCTAAGCCAGCCTCTATGTCATTTGTAGAGAATTCTGAAACTCTTATATTCCCATCTATAGAGGAGAGGATTCCTAATAAAGTTTTGGGATTGGTGAGAGACTCTGAGGAGAGTAATTTGTCTTTAAGTGCGATTATTACTTTCTGTTGTCTCTTTGCTCTTGCAAAATCGCTCCCTTCGTTATTTTGAAGAGAATGTCTAGATCTTGAATATATTAGTGCTGTCTCCCCATCCATTGTCTGTGGCCCTGCTTCGAATGATACTGTTTGGTAGCCATCTCCTAGGGGATACAAATAATCTGTAAAACTGTTTTCTACATTTACATCTACACCTCCTAGGGTGTCTATTATTTCCACAAAAGCTTTAAAGTCTACCATTGCATAATACTGAATCTCTTGCCCTGTAACTCTCTCTACAGTGTCTTGTAGAGCTATTATCCCCGCTCCTTCTTCTTCCTGTTCGGCGGCATTATATATGCTGTTTATTCTTACATACCAACTTACTCCTTCCTCAATTTCTACGTGGAAGTCCCTTGGAATTGAGAGTAGGGTTATGTTGTTTGTTTCGTAGTTGTAAGAAGCCATTATTATTGTGTCTGTGTTTAGTAAACCTGTGTTTTCTCTTGTATCCAGGCCTACTAGTAAAACATTGGTGAATTTCCCTGTGGGATCTTTCTTTAAGCTTTTCTCCTCTCTTACCAGTAGCTCTTCGGGTCTGAATCTGAAGCCAAAGTCGTGTGAGAATATGTATCCTTTGTAGACTAGGAAGCCTAGACCCAGTAAAACAAGGAGAACTACAATTAGGATTATGATTTTCTTCCTTTTACTTTTATTTGGAGTAGTTCTACTGTTCGGGAGCTTTTCTCTTTTTATTTTTTTCCCTTTGACCCTAGACCTTTTTGGGGTATCTAAGTTGGTGTCTTTTAGGTCTATATCTATGGTCATTTGAGCAGATTATTACCTTAGGTATTGATTAACATTCTCATTATGTTTGTCTAAAGTCTCAGCGTAATGAGGGTTTCCATCTTTGTCATGGATATAATAGTAGTAGTTTGTCTCGGTTGGATTCCATACCGCCTCTATTGATTGTAACCCTGGATTACAAATGGGGGTAGGGGGAAGTCCAATGTTCTTGTATGTGTTGTAAGGATTATTATCTTCTTTTACTTCCTGTGTTATCGGGTGTTTCCAATCTTTAAGAGGGTAAAGTAAAGTTGCATCTGTCTGTAGTAACCAACCTTCTTCAAACCTCTTTAGAATTATTCCTGCTATTATTGGTCTGTCATTACCATTGTAACCTTCTCGTTCAACGATGCTAGCGAGGATTATATCTTCGTATGTGTATTCTCTCATTACTTTTGTTTTGAAATTCCCTACTAACATTGCAAGAACTGCTTCGGTCCCTGCTTCTGCGGCAAAGGAGTACTTATCCGGAAAAAGGAAACCCTCTAAATTGTCCACCTCTATCTCTAACTCTAGAGTTTGTATAAATGTAGGATCTTCTGTGAGTGCTAGGAATTCCCCTGGTGAGAAGATGTCATTTGCCAACTCACTGTTTACCAATTCTGCTATTTCATCTTTTCTTAAACCCTCTGGGATGGTTACCCAAACTTCTTCGTTTCTTCCGTACTGTAAGGTCTCCAATAGTTCTACAAGGGTCAGATTTTTAGGAAGGTTGTAAACACCTGCCTGCAAACTTGCTCCTAGGTCATGAAGTCTAAGATATGCCTTTGCATAGTAATAGTTTTTTTGTGTAATTAGATCTTCCTCTAGGAGATTCTGCAGAATGTCGGTTACGCTCTCTCCCTCTGTTATCTCGATCCTAACTTTATCATCACTAGAGCTGTTAGGAACGGATAGGTTTCTTTTATAGTCTGTAACCACCAAGGCAATTCCAATACCGATAAGGATTAAAAAAAACAGGAACAATCTTTTTCCAGAAGTTTTGGATTCTCTTTTTTCCACTCTCATTTCTTTTATTTTTTTGAATTTAAGAATTCTTGTAAGAAAACAGTAGCCGCGATTTTGTCAATTTTACCTCTTGAGCTTCTACTGTTTTGTCCCAAAGATGTTAGCATATTTTGTGCACTCGTTGTAGAAAAGCTCTCGTCCCATGTGATTATTTCTATATCTGTAGCTTTTCCTAATAGTTCAATAAAGTTCTCTATTTTCTCTTCAGTTTTTTTCTGCTCATCTGTGAATGATTGTGGCTTACCTACAAGGATTCTTTTAGCTCTGTTTTCTTGAGCTATTTTTACAATCTCTTGTATAACTGTCTGGAGATTCCTGTTTTTTGTTATTGAAACGACTTCTAGAGGAGATGCTACAATCCCCTTTGAATCAGAGATTGCCAGACCAAAATTTTTCTCTCCATAATCTATGGCTAGTATAGGGTACATAATAACTGTATGACTATTCTAATATAGCTTTAATTCTTTTTACACCAGCCCCGATATTCTCCTGTTTAACAATCTTAAACTTTCCTAACTCTTTTGTGTTGCTAACGTGGGGGCCATTGCAAAGTTCGACGGAGAAGGGGGATTGTTTATCTCCGACATAATAGACTTTCACAATGTCGGGATATTTCTCTTCAAAGGAGCTTGTGGAAGAATGTTTCTCTATTATTTTAAGAGCCTCCTCCTTAGGGTGTTCTTCAAAGGTTACATCAAGTTCTTGGTCGATAGCCGAATTAACTAAATCTTCAACCTGTTTCAGTTCCTCTGGTGTTAGTTTTGATTCATTAGGAAAGTCTAATCTCAATCTCTCTGGTGTTATGTTGCTACCTTTTTGGTGAACGTGTTCTCCCAAGACTTTTCTTAAAGAAGCAAGGAGTAGATGTGTTGCAGTGTGGTATCTTACAGAAACTTCGGAGGTGTCGGCGAGTCCCCCCTTAAAGAGCCCTTTGGAAGCGCTTCTAGATTTCTCTTGGTGTTCCTTCTGAGCAGAAAAGAAACTGTCTCTGTTTTCCAAAGTGACATTCTTCTCTGCAAGAATTTCTTCTGTAACCTCTAAGGGTAGTCCATATGTCTCGTATAGTTTAAATGCATCTTCCCCGTTTATTTGTCTTTTCTGTCCGAGAAGGTTCTCTAATTCCTTAAGGCCATTCTCTAAGGTGTTGTTAAACTTTATTTCTTCTTCCTCGATTATTTTTAAGATATCTTCTTTCTTTTCATTAAGCTCTGGGTAAATGGGGGAGAATTGGTCAATTGCCACCTCTGCTATTTCCCTAGTAAATGTTTCAGCAATATTTAATTTCTTAGCATGTCTTACTGCTCTTCTAATTAATCTTCTTAGGATGTATCCCTGTTGGTTGCTTGAAGGCACAACGCCATCCATTACTATCCAGGTGGCAGCTTTGATGTGGTCGACTATTATTCTTTGGGATCTCAATATGTCAACAGGATCTTGTCCTGGCAGAATGTCTTTGTTTGTAATCTCTTGGATCTTTTCTAATATTGGTTTGTATATGTCTATCTCATACACACTGTTTGCACCCTGTATAAGGGCTGTGAGCCTCTCTAGGCCCCCTCCAAAGTCCACATTGTGTCTTCCTAGGGGTTTGAGATCCTCTCCCTCTTTGAGGTACTCCATGAAGACATTGTTTCCAATCTCTATATATTTCCCACAGTTACAACTTACATTGCAATCTTCCTGGCATTTTTCTTTTCCAGTGTCGTAGAAGATTTCAGAATCTGGGCCACAAGGTCCTCCAGAATCTAAACCCCACCAGTTTTCTTTTTTCCCAAACTTTTGAATTCTTTCTCCTTCTCCTACATCTGCATCGATTCCGTATTCTTTGAAAAGGTTCTTCCAGATGGAAATAGAGACCTCGTCCTCTGGGATACCATCTTCTCCTCCAAAAACAGAAGCATAAATATTATTTATATCTAATCCTAACTCCTCAACAAAAAATTCTAGGGTGTATCTAATAGCTTCTTCCTTGAAGTAGTCATTTAGGGACCAATTGCCAAGCATTTCAAAGGAGGTGCAGTGGAAATTGTTTCCTACCTCATCTATGTCTCCGGTTCTTATGCATCTCTGAGCATTTGTTAATCTTGCTCCTTTTGGATGTTTTTCTCCCATTAAAAATGGAACTAAGGGAAACATCCCTGCGTTAACAAAAAGGACAGAAGGGTCATTCTCTGGAACGAGTGGGGCACTTGGGATCTCTGCGTGACCTTTCTTTTTAAAAAAGTCTAGATATTTTTTTCTAATTTCGTTGTATTTAAAATCTTTCATAGAGATGATTATAACAACTTCTAGGATCTTTAACTACTAATTTTACTCCTGAGGGTTTTGGTTATTGTCGCTTTCCTGCTTTTCTTGTTCCCTTATCTTTTGTAGTTGTTCAGACAATTTTTGTAGTTCAGATATCTCGGGGATTTCTGGTTCAGGGATAGCAGGAGGAGTTTCTTCAGCTTCTTTTGCAGGTGCTGTTGGTTCTTCCGTTGTCTCGTTTTGTGTAGGTTCCGTAACCTCGTTTTCAGGAACAGTCGTTGGGGCTTGCTCTGGAATTTCTGAAGGAGGAGGTGGTGGAGGTGGAGGTGGAGTAGGCTCTTGCTCTTTTGGAGTTTCAGGTGCCTCTTCAACTTTAACTTCTACTTCTTCTTCTGGTGTCTCGTTTGCTGGTTCATTTGTTTGTTCTACTTCAAGTGGCTCTACTTTGACTTCAGCCTCTTCTTCTACATTTGAGTCTTCCTCTTGAGGATTTGGAGCAGAGTATTTGTCCCAGAGGTCTTCTTCGGTGTTCTCCACTGGTTCTGGATCTGTCTCTACCATCTCCTTAACGCCAAAGTCTTTTTCTACTGGAGTATATTCTGTGTCGTCTGTAGGGATTGAAGGAGGGAGTTTAGAGTTAGCATAGATTGTAGAGTCATCCTTTGTTTTGTCTCCTTTCCAGATGGAGAAGATGATAAAAGGAGCTACGATTGCGAGTATCACGGTTACAACTCCGATGGCGATTACCCTTACAACATTTCTTCCAATTTCATATCCAAAGATGTTATATGTAGAGTCGTCCTCTGTCTCTAATGCTTGTATTGTAAAGTCCCAGGATTTGTTAATGTCGGATTCGCTAGAATCTGCAAATATTACTTCTGCCTTGTGTAGTCCAGCTTCTAAATCTTGTTGAGGCTGGTAAATTATTGTGTATTCTTCGTCTGAGATTCTATTTATTTTAATCTGGTCTGAATAGTCAACGTTATCTAGTTTAAACATAATGGTCTCTTCGTTTATTGTTGCATCTGTCCCTGCCACCAGGGTCGCTCTTATTGTGACTCTGTTATTTGTTATTTGATCTGTACTCATAGGGGACATGTTAATAACCTGAGGTTCAGAAAGAATAACTTCGTCATCAGTATCATCCTCTGGTTCTTCGATAGGGGTCTCTCCAGTAGCACTTATTACAATCTCTGAAGATATGTCTCTACCTATTCCTGGAGGGGTTTGGTTGTCTATAGCTTGTGCAACCAATTTATATGTCCCTGTTGTTAGGTCTGAAGTTTCTACATTGTAAGAATTTGTGTCATAGGGGATATCTTTATCTATTGGTATCCATAGATCTTCATCCGTGATGTTTCTTGTAATGAATAGCTCGTATCTTTCAATAAAGTTTCTGTCTGTGGCTTCCCATGAGGATTTAAAGGTGGTTCCCTTGTCTAGTCTCAGGCTCTCTGCTGGTTCAGTAATAGTTACAACGGGAATATCGTTTTCCCCTGGGCTGACGTTAATAACCCAAGATTGAGCACTAAGGTTCTTACTATAACCATCGTGGATGAAAATGTTTGCTAAGTAACTTGCAGGCTTATCTGCTCTCCCGCTGAATTTGATTGTTAATCTTCCAGAGGAACCGTCATCTATTATTGTCTTGTTAAGCCAGTCTGCTCTAGGTGTGAATGAGTAACTGTAGTTAATTCTATCTCCTTCTGGGTCCTGAGCCTCGAGAGTGTATTCATATGTGTCATTAGTGACGATGTTCTGAGATGGTATTGATTGAGAAGGTAGGGTTATGAAGTCAGGGGCATTATTCTCGGGGATTATTTGCAGACCCTGAATGTCATACGGGCTTGTTATTTCACAATTAACTTTCCCTCCTTCTGTAAGAGTTAGTTCTCCTATTAAATCTGCTTCTCCGGCATTCAAGGGTGTATATGCAAATGAGGTTGCTATTTCAATAGGGGAATTGGCAAATATCTCTTCATGAATGAGATTCTCATCTCCATCTTTTACTCTTAATTCTGATATTGCTTTGTCTTCCAATTTTGCATCTACCTGAACAGTCACGGTCTCTCCTACCTGGAGAGAATAGGGGTTAACGTTTGGGAAAGATATCAGACAGGGGTGTTCTTCACTAAGTTCCAAATCTTCAAAAGCTCTCTCTCTTAGGTCAAAGTCATCTTGTGTTAAACCAAATATTGTTAGAGGAATAGACAACAGTAATAGGAATGTGAGGTAAATCATTGACAGCTGGGCACGTTTTTTTGGGGCACTTTTCTCTCGCATTTAATTACCGTTTTAATTATTATCTATTTGTCTGTTCTATTGTAGCATTTATTGTAGCTTCTGCATCCTCTAATGCTGAATCCACATCACTTCGGTTTTCAATGACATCTGTTATTACTGTATTAATAGTATTATTTACAATAGTCTCATCTCCCCAAGGGAATGCTCTCATATTGGGTGCCATTTGGGCTATTGCTGATACATATGGTTTTCCTACCATTTCACTATTAAGTTCGACAAGAGAGTAGGGTTCACCAAACGCTCTTATTTGAGAAGCATTTGAATACAATTTCATCTGTTGTTCCTTTTGTGCAAGAAAATCTACGAACTTCCATGCGGCTAGTGGACTTGCACTAGTTCGATTTACGGCATCTCCCCAATAGGTGGCATAGTAGACATCCTCTTCGTTCGCTATTAATTGAGGTAAAGGAGCTGTGTCAAATTCGACACTTGGTGCTGCCTGAATGATGTCAAAGGCTCTCCAACTTGGACCAATCATCATTGCAAGGTCCTCAGTGAAGAACATTTCAAGATCACTTCTCAAGGAAGGAGACCATAGAGCACTTTCACCTTTTGCGAAGTTGGTGTATGTCTCAAAAACTCTTTGTACTCTTGGTGTGTTCAATGAGATTTGTGTTCTAGTCTGGTCCATTACGGAGATATTTTCTAAGGCTAGCATGTATGCCAATATCTCAGCAGAGTGCATAATATTCCTAGAAGTCCCTATTGCAATCCCTGCCTGCAGAATTCTCCCACTTGCATCTCTCTTAGTTAAGTCTCTTGCTAATTCAAAGAAACTATCCCAATCTTCTGGGGGTTCAGTTACTCCTTCTTCTGCAAGTAATTGCTTGTTGTAAAAAACCATTAGCCCATCTATTTCCCAAGGAATTGCATAGATGTTCCCATTCTTTGCAGTGAAGTCATTTAATGCTGTTGGGTAAAAGTTCTGTTGGTATTCTTCGACACTCATGATGTCTGCTGGCATCGGAGCTAGGTAGGAATAATATTTTGGAGTCCATGTGTTATGTATCCTGAATATGTCTGGTGCAGGCTCTTCATCCCCAGTTGCTTGTTGAAGTCTGGTAAACAGTTTGGATTCGTAGTTGGAGTAGGTCTGCTGAGAATATTCTATGTTAATCCCAGGGTTTGCAGCCTCGAATTCATCTATTAAGGGTTGCATAACAGAAGGTGGTTCCCACAATCCCCAATAGGTGAGGGTAACCGAAGTTTGTTGTCCTGGAGTCTGCCCTGGATTTACAGTATCTCCTCTTAGTAGAAACAGGATTACTGTTGCTATTAGTAATATTACAACTACTATCCCTGCAATTATTAAGGTCTTTTTCTGCTTATCTTCCATTTTATCTCCCTATTAATTAATCTAAATCTCTATCTTCTCTCTGCTACTACTATCAACCTCTTGGAACCTATTCCTAATGGCCAGCAGGTCATTAAGGTTATGGTTTCTTTACTCTGTATCGGTTGTAAAATAGTAAAGTCGTCTGGCTCAACAATTTTCTTATTCCTTACTGTATATTCTAGTACGTTATCATCTCTGTTTACAACTATTTTCTGACCAATATCTATATCATTTAACCTTGAAAATATTGTCTCTGGCAAATCCTTGTGTCTACTAAAGAATGATTCCACAGCACTGTGTCCATAGATAAAGGAATTCCCTCCATCTCCGGGTAGAGGTGTCCCTCTGAAATGTGCAACTCCACTCTTAAGATATTGGTTATATACAGTCTCGTTTTCACTGTCTACGTTTGAAGAAATCTTTATGCTCTCAATCCCCACGCTGTCAATTGTGATGTACATATCCTTCGTGTAATCTTTATTAATCTCAATTAGCTTTTGTGTCTTAGTGAGAGGATCGTAAGAATATCTCCCGGCCATATCTATATCTCCAACCTGTTGAGATAAGTTTGCAAAGTAACTTTGTCCAGGATCGTAATAGGCGAATTCCTCCTCAATGAATTTCTTGTATGACTCTGGTACTGGATCCACCTTAACTTCTGTTCTCTTCTGTTCAACAACTCCTTCGACATAAGATTTTGTCAGAGGGATGACCTGACTAGCGACAATAATAAGGCCAGTTGTAGCTAAAACAATAGATACAATAATCCTTGTCCTTTTTACTTTTTTCTCACTATGTGTAGAAACATTCCAGCTATTTTCCATATACCGTTAATATAACAGATTTAGGGTTAGAGATGAAATATAGGGTAGCAAAGATCCGTACAGTTTGCTAAAATCAGTCTGTTATGGAAAAGAGAGATTACTATGAAGTCTTAGG
>CAYRDH010000020.1:0-10425 GCA_964423025.1 uncultured Candidatus Saccharibacteria bacterium
TTCCATCACCTTCTCCTTAGAGAGAGCTACAGGCATAACAACTTCTAGAATGTCTGATGTTCCTGCCGGAGATGTGATTGCCCTAGTAGAGGTGTTAGGAACAATTAAACCACCGGCTACAAGAATTGGGACTAAGGTAGGAGTTATTGCCTTTCCTGCGACACCACCAATGGAGTGTTTGTCTGCAACTAGATGTCCATTTCCATTAATACCCTTAAAGCTCAGAATGTCTCCAGATTCGGCCATACCCTTGGTCATCCAGTAAATTTCATCGTCATTAAATCCTGGGTTAAAGAATGTAGATACAAAGAATGCTATCTCTGTCTCTCTTAACTTACGAGCTCCAATGTCGTTCATAATAAGCTTTAGATCCTCTTCCCTAAGGTTGTGACCTAATAATTTCCTACTTATTGCATCTAAAGATTTACTTGGTTGGGGGATATCTATAAAGATAGAAGCTCCACTATCGACCCTGTAATCCTTCCATATCTCTTCAAACAGACCTATCTCCCCTTCTGCAACCTTAGAATCTGTTTCCATAACGTTTGCATGAAGTTCGACTTCCCCTATTCCAATAAGTGCTATCTCCCCTTCTCTGACACCTAATCTCTCAGCATCTTTTCTGTTTAAAACAACATTGAAGTCCTCATCTTCTCCTAAATCTAAAGTTTTACTTCTTAAATAGAAAGCCATAATTGTTTTGTAGAAAAATTTAACTAGTAAATAGCCAAGGATAATTTTCCTTTGCTGCTTTTTTGACATCTCCTGGTTTCAGAATCCCTAGCTCTGTTACATAACCAGTTATAAGGCCACTATCTATAACCTCAAATGCAGGGTTGTACATATGTAAACCCTTAGGAGCATCTTCCCAAAGCTCTTTGGTTTCTCTAATTTCGATTTCAATATTGTGATGGTGGGATTCTAGATCTAACTTAAGAAATGGAGTAACAACATAAAAAGGTTTATCTGCATAATGTGCAGCCATAGCTATACCCCAGCTTCCTATCTTGTTAATTGCATGACCCAGTTGTGTCATTTCGTCAGCGCCTATAAAAACAATCTCTACAGGAACGCTTCCCCTATTAATCACAAAGGATTCAGCGGAGCTATCTGCTATCAAGGTTGTTTTAATTCTAGCTTCAAGAAGACTTTTCGCAGTTATTCTCCCCTGCAATCTAGGCCTCGTCTCAGTACAAACTACTTCAAAGTTCCCTTTATTTTGTTTAATTGATTTAATTAATGATACAGCAGTTGAAGAGTGACAATGGGTAAAAATTTTATTGTAGTTTGAGAAAAATCTCCAGTTTTTTTCTATTAAGTCTTTCTTAGATTGTCCGATACTATCCAAAAAGTCGTCCGTAAGGGATGCTAACTCTCGTTTCATGGTGGCCAGCTCTGGTAAAACAGAAAACTTTTTATTAAAGAAATATTTCACATATTTAACGCCATTTGTTGCCAATGGCTCGTTAGCTCTTGCATGTGCAAGTCTATCTGCTACTTCAAAGAACTCTTTGTAAAACAGTTCCTTGTCATCAACGGTACTTATATCACCATACACTTTCATACCTTCGAAGGTTGCAATAGCTACATTGGTCGCTCCCTGAATGTTCAAATCTTTTATATCTTTATAAATTTTCTCTATCTCTGGATATTTATCCATTTTCTATGTACACAAAATATTAACTAATCCAACTTAACCTCTTCCCTATGTTCAGGAACATAAATTTCTGTATTTGTATTCACTTCATTCTGAAGGTTGTTTCTAAAGGTGTAAATAATATCTTCATCGCCATGAACCAAAAAGATCTTTCTCGGACTGTGACCAAAACTTCTTAGCCAATATCTCAAGTCTCTTTGGTCTCCATGGCCAGAAAAGCCACCTAAGGTAAAGAGTTTTGCTTTGTTCTGGTATTCTTGTCCAAATATTCTTACTGTTTTTTCTTTCTCTACAATTCTTCTTCCCAGTGTTCCTCTAACCTGATAGCCTACAATAACAATATGTGTTGTAGGATCCTCTATATTATTCTTAAGATGATGTAATATCCTTCCTCCCGTACACATACCACTTCCAGCAATTATCCCTATACCTTTCTTTGTAGCTAACCTCTTAGAGTCATCTACAGAATCTGTTTTAACAAACCCTTGGAAATTAAAGGGGTCATCTCCCTTTTTAAGAAGTCTCTTTGCATCTTCATCATAAAAATTAGGATACTGTCTGAAAACTTCCGTTGCTTTCGAAGCCATTGGGCTATCCAAATATATTGGGATGTGTGAAATTATTTTATTCTCTATGAATAGGTTTAACTCGTAAAGAATTTCTTGTGTCCTTTCTATTGCAAATGATGGGATTAATATATTTCCTCCAGCTTTCTGGGCACTTTGGATAGCAGATAGGAACTCCAGGATTGTTTCATCCCTGTTTTTATGTAATCTGTTACCATATGTTGACTCACAGATAACGTAATCTGCTTCTCTAATTAGGTCTGGGTCTTTGACAATTCTAGCCCCTGGTTGACCAAGGTCTCCTGAGAAAACAAGCTTCCTTTTTCTTTCAGCTTCGTTCTCTAGCCAAAATTCAAATATTGCAGAACCAAGTATGTGACCAGCATCTCTCATCCGGAATTCGCAATCTTTTGTGATGTTTACAGAATTCCCATATGGGTAGACTTCAAAAAATCTCATTGCTTCTTCAACGTCCTCTTCTGTATAGAGGGGCTTTCTAAATTTTTCGTCCTCAAAGTTCTGTTGATCTTTAGGTCTGGCTAGCCACCTTTCATATTCTTCTTTCTGTAGCCTTGCTGAATCCAAAAGGATTATTTTTGTTAGATCTCTTGTTGGCTGAGTACTTATTATTCTGCCCCTAAAGCCCTGTTTAACAAGTAGTGGTAATCTACCACTGTGGTCAAAGTGTGCATGTGTAAGGAATACAAAGTCTATATCCGCAGGATTAAATGGGAATGGTTCGTAGTTTCTCTCCTCTATCTCACTAGGTCCTTGGAAAGCCCCACATTCTACTAGGAATTTAAGGTTGCTTGTCTCTACGTAGAAACATGAACCAGTAACAGTTTTTGCAGCACCGAGGAATTGTATTTTCATTAGGCAGTATTTTTAAATAATCTGTATATATAATAAAGGATTAAGACAAGGAATGACAAGTATACTAATTCTTCTTGTTTAGCTCTGTGGCTTTTTCAAGGAGAATATCCTTCCTGTTTAGCGTAGGATCTTCTACAACCATATCCAGAAGTTCATTTAGTATTATTCCCATCTTGGGTCCTTTCTCTATACCTATGTTCATTAAGTCCTCTCCAGTAACTTTTAGGTCTGTTACTTTAAGAGCCATATCTTGTTTTCTAACTTCAGATATCCTTCTTTGTAGAATTGTTATCTCCTCTGGTTTGAAGGCTGTAGCAGGATTAGATTGAGCATCTGCTAATCTAAGCTTGAATAAATCATCTATATTCTCTTCCCCTACTCTCTGTATAAATCTTCTAACGGCAGCGTCTGTCCATTGGTGCTTCTCAATATTTTCTTTCTCCTCATCTGTCATATCTTCCTTAACGTGAGGATAATGGAACATGTGGTTCTCTATTAATATTTTTACTCTATTTATTTCAGATTGTGAGAATTTCATTCTTTTCATTATCTCCCCAGCAAGATCTGCACCCATTTTGTCATGTCCATAAAAATGACCATTCCCCATATCTGTTCTAGGCTTTGCAATGTCATGTAGAAGAGCTGCCAACTTTACACTGTCGTGAGCAACATCACAGGTTTTTAGAGCATGTTTATATACATCATGAGCATGGAATAGTTTCTGCTCTACATCCACACCTTCTAACAATTCGGGCATGAAAAGACTAAGGAGGCCAGATTTTCTCATTAACTCTATACCAATAGATGGTTGAGGAGAATTGATAAGCATTTTCATAAATTCATCCCTTATTCTTTCCATAGAAACTTGTGCAGCTACCGGGACAGACTCTTTTATAGCTTCAAATGTTTCTTCTTCAATATCAAAACCTAATTGAGCCGCCATCCTACAAGCCTTGAATGCGCGTAAACCATCTTCCTTAAATCTTTCCAAAGGAGTCCCAACAGCTCTAACAACTTTCTTTTCTATGTCTTTTACCCCACCATATGGATCATATATCTCTACTTGAAATGGCTCTTCTCTTCCATCTAGATCCAGTTGAGATAGGTCTAAAGCCATCGCGTTAAAAGTAAAATCTCTCCTTCCTAAGTCTTTGTCTATATCTTCAACAAAATTAACATTGCTAGGCCATCTCCCATCTACATAACCAGATTCGCTTCTGAAGGTTGTAACCTCTACTTCATGTGTCTCCCCATGTTTGTCCTGGATTAGAGCCACAACAGTTCCAAACTTCGCACCAGTAGAAACCGCCTTAGGAAACATATTTAACATTTCGTCTGGCAAGGCGTTGGTTGCTAAATCATAGTCGTGGGGTTTTTTACCTAAAACGACATCTCTTAATGCTCCACCGACAATATACGCCTCGTAACCTTCTTTTGTAAGAATTCTTCCTACCTTTTGTACATATTCTGGGATTACCATCTCTGTTTTCATTCTAATATATTACCACGCCTGTTTTAGGTAATACAAAGTTATTATTTTTAATAGAGTCAACCTCAGGGTCTGCTTGAATACCAAGAACCCCTTCTTCCTCTCCACCATCGTTTGAGTTAGAATCCTGAGGAGCTACAGAGACAACATCTTCCTGTCCTACAATCCTATCGAAATCATCATTCATATCCTCCTCTTCCTCTCTAATTTCTGGTTTTCTAAGAGGTATGTTCACAGAATAAGGGATTTGGGTAATACAAAAATCCTCTCCTTCTGGTTTAAGATAGGAACCATTAACCCAACCTCCATCCTCACGAAAAGCTAGTGCAGTAATGGCATCTGTAGTTGTCCAATCTGAGGGAGAGTTACCGTATAAGATACACTCCCTGGCAAAATTTGGATTAGATATTGTTAACATATCCCCCCATTCATTGCTTTCAAGAAAATATCCTATTTCTACCATATCCATTGCTGGGATTGTATAGTTAGAACTAAAACATCCATGAGAAATACCTATGTCTTCTAAAGCCTCCTCTTTTAAATTCCTCAAAACAACTTTCACCCTTATACTTCTTCCTTCGGCTAAAATTTCAACCTTTTCTATATTAATAGGGTCTTTTATAACAAAACTATCCATTATTAAAGAACCCCCTATTCCATAATCTATCTGACCAGGACCTACATACTCCTTCATAAACCCCTTCCTAGATAAGACTAACTGTTCCCAAGAGATAGAAATATCTCTGTAGGAAACCCCTGAGACTCCCATAACAACATCCCTCCAATTACCTAAGATAGAATCTCCCCTACTAAATGGTAGAAGCACCCTACCTACATCAAGACTATGGCCCGTATCATTTAGGTAATAATAGAAAAGGTCTATCTGCGTTCCAGGAGGCCCACTAACTTTAGACAAGAGATTACTTTTCCTTTGCCAATAACTATTCTCTGTTAAAGTTTCCAGGGTGTGATTTCCCCACACATCATCCGTTTTAACACCCTCTACAAGTGACACGTCATAAGAAATCCCTGGCTCAAAAATGGTTTTAGATTCTGGAAGATATGCATAACTCAATCCCGTCGTCTGCCTATAACTATTGAAACTACTGTTGTATATAAGGTCAAAACCATCTGCACTAACAGGAGAGCTTAGAAGTAGAAATATAAATAAAAAAAGAAGCATATGAATAGCTTTTCAACTTATTAAGGAAATTTTATCTGGAGGTGATTAAATCTAGATTAACTAGGTTTGTTCTCTTTGTTTTTAATCTTTACCTTCTCAGTAACGTAGAAGTTTCTCTTAAATTTAGTCCTGCCCAACATCATCTCCGTAAGAGCCTGAATGTATGGAATAAATGCAAAAGTTAACATATTAACGGCAATTAAGAATGTCTCTAAGAAGTCTAATATGTGCCTCCACCACTTCCAGTTCTTGGGAACTGGAGTTATCTTTCTTCTCAACAAAACAAGGGGGATATTAGACAAGACTACAAGGGTAAATACATAACTTAGAATTCTAGGAAGATTGAACGCAAACACACTATATTGGTAAGTAGGATTTAACCAACTAGTAATATTGAGCCCAAAAGTAAGAACAAAGACAATCGTTAATACCCAGAGGTAATCAAACATCATTTTCATCATAACCAGCTTCTTGTGATTGGGAAAATTCTTTTTGTCTGTGGACATTACTGCGAGAGAGATTGGGAAAGTAATAATCCCCCACCCCCATCTATACTGTTGCTTATAGAAGGAGACATGAGACTTAATAAACGTTTTGTTCTCTACTGCATCGTTATACGTTGGCACATATACCTCTTGGCTTTTGAACTCACCTTTACTTCTAAGGATAGAATTCCAGTAAAAGGCAGTATCGTCATTAGGTATCTCTGGATCCCAAAACTCTATTTCTTCTAGAGTCTCAAGATTAACTATGTAGGAAGAAAATGTGTCTTTGGTGTATACCCTATCATTAGAAAAAGGTATCTTCATAGATTTGTCAAAAACCCAAAGATGTAAAACAACGGTAGTTAACATGTTAGATTGAGTCCTAATAATAGGAGGGACATCCCAAATGTTGTTGTTGAATGAGTGAACCGCGGAAGCAAAGAATGTATATTTAGGATCCTCTACCGTAAGGTATTTATAAGTAACTGCAGATAAATACTTAGGATGAGGCCTGAGATCAGAGTCACAGGTTATTAACAAATAATTAGAAGGGTCCTTACCTTCGTTTCTTAAATCTGTAACCAAATGCCTAGCAGCCCAGTTAATATTTGCCCCCTTCACTCCAGCGACTTCCCCTGGAATTCCTGCTGGATGAATGTAATACCTCATACTTCCAAATCTCTCTCCATATTTCTCCTTCAGTTTCTTAAAATTCTCAAGCTGAAGCTCCTGCTTCCCTTCCTCCATTGCTATTACTACATCTATTCTTTTAGCACCAATATCACTATCTGCCCAAGCATTAAAAGAAGGCTCCAAAACGTCTAGAGTCTCGGCATAAACAGGACAGAGATATATGTACCTTAAATCCTCAAACTTCGGAGAATTCAATTCCTCGATCTTCCCAACCCAATCGGTTGCTTTCTCCTCTTCCATTCGCTTAACACCTATATATACCCCCAACAAGAATTTTATAGTTCTAAAGAACCAATACATAACTAAAAAGGACATATACACAACCATAGCTACATTCCACCTTAGCAATGCAAAGATTACAGGGAGTAATAGTAGTAACCATACAAATAGACCTGGAAGAATCTCAAAAAATCTCCTTTTCCAATAAGGCATCTCTGAGGGAAATCCCCCATCCCTATCTTTTGGTTTATATATATTCTTAGTGTTTCGCTTTTCTTCTTCAGCCATAATCCTGTGAATATTCTATTCTAAACAATTTAAAAAATCTATCTAGAGAGTTATCTTCTCTATCTTCTCTGCTAATTCTGTATCTTTCTCCGTTATTTTGTTTCCTTCGTCATGGGTTGTTAGCTTAACCCTAACCTTTTTGTAAGAGAATATTTCTAAATCTGGGTGATGTCCCATATCTTCAGCAAGGGGAACTATCTTGTTTACAAAATCCACGGCTTCTACAAAGTTGTTAAATTCAAATACTTTTACAAGGAAACTCTCCTCTTCTTTCCAACCTTTAGGATATTCCATCATACCTACTAATTAACAATTTAATACCTAATATTAACACAAATCATAGTCATTCTCTGGGATACGGAGAGGGTGGGATTCGAACCCACGGTACAGTTTAACCCGTACAACGGTTTTCAAGACCGTCCCATTCGACCACTCTGGCACCTCTCCAAAGGCTTTAGAATTATATCAAAATTTGACTAATTAAGGTATTTTACAATATGATTTACCTATGAAATCTGCCATAAAAAAAATATTCTATATACTTCCACTCTTATTATACTTCTTCGTCCTATTCACCCCTATAGTAACTTTGGGTTATGAGGTTGATTCCACAAATTATAAATTAACTGGAGTTACTACCTCTGGACTTGGTGGAATCTTTGAATCTACAAATTACAGTCTTATCTCGAATACAGGACAAATATCTGCAGACCCTAGAAATTACTCTACTAGTTACAGAATAAACCAGGGGCCTTCAGAAGCATTTACAGCAGCACAACCAAGTATAAAATGCTTTGAAACAACAACTAATGGAACAACAAACTGTACTTCAGGACCAACAGAGCTTCTAAGTGGAGGAATGGTCGCTATTTGCGGTTCAACAGGTTGTTACAACAAAGCAAGGTTTGAAATAGAAGAATACACTAATCCTAGCGATACACTGTATACGGTACAAATATCTGAAGATAACTTCGTCTCGGATGTTAAATGTGTGAGTGGTTCAACCTTCATGCCTACATCCCTATCTAACTGTGACATCAACGATTTTAGGACAAAAGAATATTGGGAAACCGAAGATTTTAACATAAAAGGCTTAAATGCTAATACTCAATACTACATCAGAATTTCTGCCTTGCACGGAAACTTTACACAATCTGACTACAGTGCAATATCCTCTGCAACTACTAGCATGGGGTTTGTAGAGTTTGACATAGATATTGCAACAAGTTCTGGTTATACAGTAGAGAGCTCCCCTCCTTACTCAGTATCTTTCAGTGGAGAAGAACGACTTATCCCAGGGGCAGGCGCAGTAACAGCCCCTAATTTGGTTTGGCTTGACCTATTGAGTAATGCAGAAGGTGGCGTTGCGATAATAAACCAAGGAGCAAATGGAGGCTTGTATAGTCCCACTACAACAGAAACAATAGTTTCAAGTAATTTGGACTTGGATGGAGCCCTTGCAGAAGGTTTCGGACTTCAGAATTATTATATAGGCTATGATGCCTCAACTTATCTAGGAAGTATAACTGCAACAACGAACTACTTAGGATCTGGCAATGTTGTTGGTGAAGTTCTAACAGATGCAAGAAAAGTTTATGATGCAAGTGGTCCTATTAATGCTGGTAGAATGGGATTATATCTTGAAGCGAGAGCTGCAGAGAGTAGAACTTCTGCTACAGATTACACTGAATTTATAACTTTTGTTTCTGTCCCAAGATACTAAAAATTTATATAATTTAATAACCTTTTAATTTAATATAAAATCTCTTGACACTATTCACAGACTGAGATATCTTTTAACTAGACTAATCATTAATTAAGTGCTTGCTGCCCAATCAATATGAGAAAACATAACAAAGTAATTCCCATTCTAGTAACTACATTCGCTACAGCACTATTCTTCTTCGTACTCTCTCCTGTGTTTAAATCAGAAGCGGGGACATTGGCAGAAACATATCTTTTCCTTAGTAGAATTCAAACAAATTTAACTGGAGTAGCTCCAAATGATGTTGAAATAATATTAGCATTCCAACCAAGTCAATCATTCTTCCTTGCTGACTCTGCAAGAGTAGATATTTTCTTCCCAATGGCCGACAATGCCCAATGGTGTAGAACTGCAGGAGCACTGACGGTAACAGGAGTTACAAGTGCAGCTCCAGATGTAACTGGTGGACACGAAATTACAGCTGCGCTACCTGGGCTATCATTGGTTGCATCATGTACACAAGGCAATGGAACTACAACAGTAGATACAATATCCATAACTGGAGTTGGAGACTTAGTAAACACTGCGACATATGGTGTAAAACTCGTAAATAATACTGGAATTTTAGGAACTGCTTCCACTTCCAGTTCAAGAACTGTAACTATACAAGTTTCAGATAATAATAATTTGGATTCAAAAGCCTTTGGCGTATACCTCCTGGCAGATGATACTGTTGAGGTAACCGCAACAGTTGCAGCTGCACCTACAATTACCTGCACTCTCAGTCCCGTGACTGTAGCACTAGGAACCCTGTATCCCGGAGGAGGTCTCGTAGAGGTAGTATCTACGAGCCAAATAAGCACAAGCTCCACAAATAGTGGTTATTACTGGGCTGCATATGGTCAAGGTAATGGAACTGATGCCGGTTTGTTTTATTCTGGAGGCCCATACCTAATCTCTGCAGGAACTGGAGTAGGAACTGTTGTTATTAGTGGTGGTGGATCTGAAGGTTTTGGTATTAACCTATCTACCCCTACAGGAGCAACTGTTCCGACTGACTTCCAGACCGGAATACCTGGTCAATATGGATCCCTAGGAGTCGCCGAAGCAGAGGCCCGACTAATCCTCTATAAAGCAACTGAAACCTCTCCTGCACATAGTGCAGATATATATTACGGAGCAAGAGCTGGAGCAAGTGCCCTGTCTGGGGTCTATACAGAATACATCACGTATGTTTGTGGTGGTTACTACTAATTATGATGAAAAA
>CAYRDH010000021.1:0-10425 GCA_964423025.1 uncultured Candidatus Saccharibacteria bacterium
AAATAAATATGGAAACAATACCAGCAACATACTGGATGGTAATAATAGGTGTAGTTACCTTTATGCTCTGTCTAGTCCTTTATTACATAGCAATGTTGATCAAGGAGTCAAGAGATGTAGTAAGAGATTCCAGAGCCATAATAAAAAATGCAGATGAGATAATGAAACAGACTACCTTAATAGTAAACGATGCTCAAGAGGCTGTGTCTACAATCAAGGGAACTATCATATCTATAAACGACAGCATACTATTGCCGATAAAGAAGGTAGGGAACACGATAAAAATAGTGGGGGATTTCCTTGAAGGAATTAATAGAAAATAACCTAAACTGATCTCTCCGAATTGTCTTCTTCTTCCTTTATAGGTATTATAAATACTAATGAAAGTAGCTACTGTTCCAAGCAAAAGAAGAAAAGATCTAATCATAATAGCAATACTATTAATAGGCCTCCCTATTTTAGTTTTTGCTTCTTATCAAGTTTATCAATTTTTTGTAAGAGCTTCTATTGAAGCAAAACCTCAAAATGTTGTTCTGAGTAATTTGACCACCAGCTCCGTTACTATAACTTGGATAACTGAGGTTAGTGCTACAGGTTCTGTAATTCCTGTATCTAATGGTCAGGAAATGAGTCCAGTTTTAGATGAGAGAGGAACTGGAAAAACAAAAACACACTATGTTGAATTAGAGAGTTTAGAGCCAAACACCTCCTATGATTTCCTAATAGTTTCAAATAGTGAAAAATATGACAGTGAAGATGGTGAGAACTTCAGCTTTAAGACCGCTCCCATCACTGCGCAAGCCCCCACACCAAACCCTATCCATGGGACAGTATCTGGTGCTAGTGGGGAAGACATAATCGTTTACGCTATGCTAAAAGACAAATCTGCATATCCAGTATCCGCAATAATGCCAAGAGGAGGAAACTGGATAATGGACCTTTCCGCTTTAAGGACAGTAAACAACTCTTCACTTGTATCAGTAGGTCCAAGTACAAACTTCGTCCTTGTTGCAGTATCTGGCTTAGAAAAGGGTGCGGTTCTTGAGGGAACTTTCTCTCAACTCTTTGATAGCAATGGTAAATTGAAAGAGGTCAACTCTCTTAATGTCGCAGATAATACCTCTTTGTATCTACCATTCCCAGAAGAAGCATTCCTAGGCTCTGCTCCTCAAGAGCCTATTGGACAGATTGATTTGTCTCCTTCGGAACGGGAGAGAGGTCTTTTGGACGAAGAAGATTTTGAAAGAGATTATCAATTAGCTCAAGATGTAGCGTGGACAGATATACTATCCTCTGGTAGTACAGTAAGCTCTCCATCAGGAGAGGATAGTGTAAAAATAGTTAACTTAACAGATACAGGTTTTAGTGTAATATGGATCTCCGAGGAGAAAGAGGAGGGATATATAAAGTATGGAACCTCCTCAAGTAATCTAAACTCCCAGGCAGTAGATGAGAGGGATAGTATCTCTGTCAAGGGAGAATACTATGTACATATGGCTTCAACTTCAAGATTACTGCCAGAGACAGAATATTTCTTTGAAATAGTATCTGGGGATGAGACCTATGATAATAATGGAAGCCAATATTCTGTAACAACTGGATCTACTTTATCCTCTCCACCACCCTTTGATTCTGCTGGTGGAGATATTAGTGGACTTCCAGATCATGGAGAGGCAGTGATTGTTGCTTATGTCGAGGATGGTGATGGTGCAGGGACAGGTGGAAGGAGTTCCGAGATGGCAACAATAGTGGACGACAACACAAGGTGGATATTGTCCATCGCAGATATAAGAAGTAGTGATGGCACTTCCTACTTCGAATACACCTCTGGAGATGTCCTAAAGTTTGATGTAATTACAACATTTCCAACAGATTCCCATGAGGAAGGAATACAGGGAGTCGGAGAGAGAGATGTTAGGATAGTTCTCAACGAGTCTCAGACAGCTGCCAAAGGAAAGGTAAGTCTCTTGGATAATTATGGAGTTCTTGGTTACAGTACAGGTGACCCAATAGATTTTGATGGTGTAGAGGATTTTGGTCAACAGTATGAGATAGAAGGAGGGACCCAAATTCCCAAGACGGGTCTTTTTGATTCAACTCTCACATACCTAATAATACTTCCTGGCCTTATAGTAATAATAGCGATATTTTCGGTTCTCAAGATGACAAAGAAAACCAAAAAAGGTAATATGAAAGATAGCATACGATGAGTAGAAATAAGAGAAGTAACAAAGCAGGATTAGTTCTGATATCACTGAGTTTAGTCGGTTATCTTTTTATTAATCTGGGAGAAAAGATTACATTCGGAAATGAGAGCTTACAGGCTCCTGTGGTAGAAAGTTTGCCTGAACCACAACAGGAATGTACTAATTGTACAAATGAAGTTGAAGAGAAGATTATCCAGAATGAGCCTCAGATTGCCATTGCCTTATTGGGTGAGGAGTATGTAGTGGATGTTACAGGAGAAGTTAAGGATTGGAGTGATGTCTGGAATTTTATAGTGAACTATCCTACATGTAACGCATATGATCCTGCACAGGGACTAAATTCTGTTCATAAGTTATGTGGAGAGGGAGGGACTCAAATATCAATGGAAGAGAGAAACCTAGGCCAGTCGATTAGAGATATTATTACTAGGAATCAAGGAGTAGATATTAGTGCTGTAACCGACATCGAGCTTACACAGGTTACCTATCCACTTGCATTTTTTTTGGGTCAATTTGTCATAAAGAACAGTAATAGGGAAGCGAGCCTGGAGAGTCCTAATTATCCCTCAAATGGACAAATAATAGACAAAAATTATACTTTAAAGACTCATTCCCCTGCAGACAGTATGGAATATTCCGAGTATCTTGAAGATACGGTTAGAGAAGACTATGAAGTTACTGCAACGGTACATCCTTCTGGAACTGGTGGAGCAACTCTTACCCCTGAGGATACTGATGAAGGGAAATATGGGGTTATGAATGTTAATGACGCTGAATGTGCCTGTGAAGAACCGGAGGTAAGTAATTCTGATTACAATCCTGGTTCTCCAAACAGACAGGGATCTACTGCTGGAGGTTGGATTCGACAACAAGCTCCTGGAGGAGATGATTACGAACCTCCAACCTTGGATCAGTGTTTAGCTCTAGGGGAAGATTATAGAATGATGGCCTTTGGTAATGTTGTTGCTTGTTACGATCTTCTTGGAACAATAAAGGGTCGTGTTACAGGTGTCTTCTCAAAGTTTTTTGGAAGAAGTGAATGGGAGAACTGTAATGAAGAGAGAGAAGTTTGTGAGACAGACTCTCAGGGCAATGAAGTTTGTTCTATGCAACCACCAACTGGTGACTGTACTGGTAGTATGCAAATAGGGGTTAGGATGACGCCTATCTTCGGAGATCCTTACAACTGTGAGGATGAATTATGTGCTAATGCCTATCTAACTAATTCTTACAAAGCTGGTTTGGGACCTAGTGAAGCAGATTCAAAGGTTGTTGAAGGAGGAGGTTCAGAGAGTAGTCTAATGTTCTTTGTTGGTACTCCATGTATGGCAAATGTTACTGCTGGGAGAACAACAAGGAATGTTGGAGTAACTTGTCTTTGGGATGTATCTCCTTATCTTCTCGATTACAAATTGCAGAAAACTTTTGAAGCACCAAACGATGATGAGTTTCCTTCCTCTTTCGAAATATATTGGGATTTAATCCTTCAGGCTACAGAATTATCTGCTGAATATTACGGACTTAAATAGAAATTAATTAAAATATAATTATTAAAAATAACATGAGAAAGTATATTCTTCCTATATTAGGAATTTTTCTAGTTGCATTATCAACCTTTGGTTTTGCTTTACAGCCAATAATACAGGTTTCTGCGCAAGGGGAAACTTTCGCGGTTGAAGAGCCAGAGCCAATAGATAACCAAGGACTATGGGGGAAGATAAAGGGTGGAGTTCAGAAAATAACCGGAGCAATAGGTGAGAGTATTTCTCAGTTGGTTTCGAAATTTTTTACTGCTATTGGAGATTTCTTCCTTAGTACAATCTGTCCTCAATGTACTATTGGAGGGAGAGAAATGGCAGAAGATGAATCATTACCCGAGGCCATGCGGCTAGGACTTACTGGAGTGGTGGAAAGGGAAGTAACGGCAATGTTTAATTCTCAGCCAAACATAGATGTCGTAGCACACTTGTCGGAAGAATGGGTTCCAGGGTATAAGGAGAAGCAATCTGTATATGCAGCCGGGTATGAAGATCTTATGGGGACGAATATCGACAGTCTGTGGTCGGTTACAAGAAATATGGCCTATATAGGTTTTGTTGTCGTAATGATAATCGTTGGTTTTATGATAATGTTTAGGAATAAGGTAGGGGGGCAAACAGTTGTAACAATAGGAAATGCTATCCCTAAGGTCGTAGTAGGTTTAGTCTTAGTGACATTTAGTTTTGCAATTGCTGGTTTAATTCTAGATGTTGCTGGAATTTTTATGAGAGTTCTCGCTGGGATATTAGATTCTAATGTCCAGATTCATAATATATTCAAGCTTCTTGGAGGAACCTTTGGATGGGGTGGTGGTCTCACCACGGGTGGAATTGGAATAGCTGGATTAGTTTTAGTCCTCACAGGTGCTTTGGGACCTCTTGGCCCAATACTCCTGTTAATTGCACTCGGTCTTCTCTTGATAATCCTGTTTGGTGCAATAAAATTATGGTTTACATTAGTTAAGGCGTATTTCTCCCTATTGATAAATGTTGTAGTTGCGCCTTTAGCCATTATGGCTGGATCCATTCCCGGGAATGAGGCTATGACAGTGAATGTATTCAAGTCAATGCTAAGGAATGCTTTGGTATTTCCTTTAGCATTCGCGATAGTAAACCTCCCATATTTCTTAGTAGAGCGAGGTAATAGAGTTAGGCTTGAGTTCCCTGAAACAGTATTTGGGACAACTACTATGGGAGACACAATAGGACCTATTATGTTAGCAATTGCTAAGGTAATCGCAATTTTTGTCGCGGCACAAGCCCCAGAGTTTGTTAAAGCACTTATTCCCGCAACCGCTTCTAAGGGAGGTGCAGATGCAGCAGGTGCTATAAAGCAAGGAATGAGTAAGATCCCATTAGTTGGAGGTATGTTTAAATAATTGATATTTAGAATCTTATGCCTCAAGGTAAGCAAGAACAGTATGAAGACGCAATAGGGTCAATATTTGACTTTATATTTACCGAGTCTCAAAAACCTCCTGGCAAGTCTAAACCTCTTAAAGTTACTGGTATTGATGGGACTTCTGAGATAGTAGATGCTTTAGCTGCAGCTGTGGAAAATCCAGCAATGTTTGTTAACAGCAACACTATAAATGCTTTCCAAGATTTTGTTGATATTGATTTAGCCAAAATAAATTTAGATCAGCGTGGTGGCCAGATCCGATTCAGGCTTAAAAATATCGGCCAGATATTAAAGGATCCAGGAAAGTATATAGATTCTCAATTTGCTACGGCAGAAGCCATAAGAAAATCTCAGAGAATGGCAGGGATGGGAGAGGCTATGCGTGGAGTTGTTGCTGGTAGTTGGGCTGCGAAAAAGGGCCTAGATTTCGAAACCAGAAGAGCTATGGCTGGTGTCGGCAGACCAGACGAATTTAGTCGAGATCTTATGTCCAGAGCTGACAAACTAATGGAGGGTCATTTCGCTAGTGGTTCGTCTTCTGTAAATAGGGGGCGTTTAATTGCAAGATATGGGAAGGAGAAGGGAGAGAAGCTCTACAACCTATACACCGAGGCGAAAACCGCGTATACAGGTGGTTCTCGAGAAGATCAAGCTAAGATCTTTTCGGGGAAGAATGCTCATGAACTGTATTCCTTTATGGAGGCGGAGAATATCCGTGGGAAAGCCCGCTTAGAGACAGATCCTCAGAAGAAGATAGATTACCTCTCAGCTTCAAGGTTTGTTGATAACATAGCTTCGGTCGGAGAGGTGCGGAAAACTATGCAGAAATCTAAGAAGGCAATGCGGTTTCATCAGGATCAAATCAAAGATCTTAAGAAGAAAGGTGCTCCACAGAGTGTTATAGATCAGCACAGGAAAAGAATCAGCGATTTGCGTTCTGACTATAGTATGGCTCAACAGTATGAATTTGCAAGTAAAATGGGGCAATTTGAAGGTAACTGGTATACAGCAAAGGATCTATTTGTAGATGGGAATCTTCTTCCCAATATAATAAATGGGAATTTCTTTAATCCCGCTCTTAACAGGATTGAGTGGTTACAACCGGCGACGAAGGGAGGATTGGTATTTGGTTCAAGCTTTAAAGATGGTACATGGAATAAGAAGGATAGCAAATGGAAGCTTGAATTTCTAGTTGCAAAGGAGAAAGAAGGCCCAGGAAGCAAATTCTTGAATAATTATGCTGCAACTATGACCCCCTTGTATTACCTTTCTCCTGTGACCTGGATGAAGAGTCTTGGGACGGGTGAGGTCTTTGCTTATAGGGCACATCTTCTTAGAAAGACTTTTGAGAAGAAAGTTTTGGGAGATGTTAAAGGAGCCCTTGCTGGATTTGATATGGAGCAGTTTATGACTGGGATTATGGATGGGAAGGGGATGGATTATATAAACTCTCTTGGTGGGACTGTAAATGCAGATCTTATGAAAAAACTCGAGAAGTTCATAGGAAAGGAAGGGAGGATGTCAAAGCTGGCATATAGATTCTCCGCTATTTCTAGAATGAAAGCCAAGGTTCAGGGGTGGATAGAGGAGAAGGTCGGTCAGAAGATTAGGGATGCTGTTGGTGCAAGGCTTCTAGCAATGGGTTTTATTCAAAAGTTTGGGAAAGAGGCGGTAGACGCATGGATATTGAACGGTGGTTTTAGAGCACTTATCAAAGGGGTTGTAACTGCAGCTTTACAGGCGATTGGTTTCTCTATCGCCGGTCCATTAGGGAATGCCGTAGTAACTGCTTTAACGTGGCTAGCTACCGACGTTATAATGAAGATAGCAAAGCCCATTATTAAGGTTGCAACAAAAGTTTTAATATTTTACATAGGTGGATGTTTTACATTGGCACTAGTTGTTTTTGGTGCATTTTTCTTAATGATCTTTGGAAAACACTCACATGTAGCTCCTGATGAGATAGTCCAATGTGAAGCATATACCGATTTGAACCTCACACCGATAGAAGACCCACTTGTTTGTTGTGATGGAGAGGCGTTTTCTAAAGTGCAAGGTCTCCCAAGTTACAGTAGTATCCCAAGTCAAGCTAAATCCTATTTTGACACATATATACAGAGTAGATTAACCCCAGAACTTGCAGAGGTCTACACTAAAGCGCAGGAGGCAACAGGGATCCCGTGTGAAATTATAATGGGAATCCATTTTATGGAAGGAGGGATGCGCTCAGATGGTTCACTTCACGACGGTGGGGCTCTAAGGGGTGGCGATCTTTTGACAGACGCAATAAGTGCAATGGAACATTTGAAGGGCAAGATGGGTATTGCAGGAACGCCTGCGGGTAGTGTTCAGCTAAACTACGACCAGCTTGTAGTAGGTCTTTCCAATTATAATGGTCCAGGAAATGCAAACTGTTCTACGAGTCCAATGACAGGTGCGCCAAGACCGACAAGATGGAGGGATTCCGGCAGGTGTCCAGTTCCTTATGGGTTTGATCATATTTATCCAGTAAATTGGATTTCGCCTCAGCATACAAACATGGATCTAATTTACTGCATGGATACTGTAGAATTTACATGTAACAGAGAAGCAACAGCTGCTGACTATGACTTTATAAAAGATCGTTATGAACTTGTGATGCAAAAATCTCCTCCAACTGGATTTGTAGAAAGGGCAATGGAGCTCTGTTACAAAGGAGGTAATGTGTGTAATCCTGCAGTTACTGATAACAACACAAGAAAGTATCCACTATTCCAGAGACCTGGGGTTTTAACAACAGCAATTCTTGCGCATCAATCAAGCCTTATATGTAGCGCAGGTGGCGGTGGCGGTGGCGGCGGTGGCGGCGGCGGTGTTGGGTCTCCAAGTCAGTGTAGCAGTTTGCCAACCTACACTGGAGGCACATCAAGTAACCCATATGGAAGCAAGATAGTAAGTGTAGCTAGGACAATAACTGCATCAAGCTCCTTAGGGCAGGGTCATTGGAATTACTTTAATAGACCTCTCTCTGGTATGCCATATGAATATTCACATAATGGGGGAAGATTAAAATGGAATCAGGAGAAATTCATTAACAATCGAGATGATACAGCTTACCTCTCTCAGGATATTTTCTCTCTTTACTGGTGTACATGGCTTACCCACGACTCATATGTAGGAGGAGGAGTCCCTGGTGCAAGTTCTGTTTTCAATGCATTTAATTCAAGAACACAGCTCTCTCAGTTTATTAGTTATGGGAATGGATATGACTTTATATGTAATGGTCCAGGTGCAGTCAAGGGAATTTCCCCAGGGGATGTAATCTTCTATACTTGGTTGGCACCAAGTGATTCCGGCTATGGGACAGCCGCTGCTCATGTTGGTATTGTCGCATCTGTTTCCGGGACAACCATAACAACATATGAATCAAATACAAGCAGACTGAGTATCACATTAACTGTAAATGCCGATGGAAGTATTGGGAGGCAGGCGGGGCTATATACATTAGGATTTGGTAGATACAGATAAACTTAGTTATAATGATATTATGATAAAGAAGATAAGAATAAAAAATAAAAAAAGATTTATGTACATACTTATAGGAATCATAGTTGTAGTTACAATTGGTATCTGGATATTCATAATTCAAAGAAATGCTAGAAGAGATGATCTGGAACTCGAAAAAGAGAGACTCCAGAAACTAGAGGAAGAATCTGGCTATGTGGATGCTAAGACCAGACCCCTTATAGATTTCAATGATGAAATACTTGGAGATGTTGAGGATATGATTCGTGTCGGTGAGCAACAAAGGGAGATAGAGAAAAAATACCCTTGGTATTTTGATCTGCCAATAGAAAATGACAGTTATATAATCCTCTGGGACTGGGAAAAAGAGAAATTTAAAATACTCCTAAAGGTTGATGAGGATGTCGCTCAGAGTACAAGGAACACACTTATAAGAAATGCTGTCAGTGATATAGAAGAACTTACAGAGGAAGATATTGAAACAGGAGATTACTACATTATGTTTGTAGACTAACCCAGAAGTGTTCTCAGTAAACCCCAGAGTAAAGAAATTGGAAATACTCTTCGAATAGATGATAGAATAAGCTATATGAATATCTCTAAGAAGTTCTCAAAGTTTATTGTTGTAACAATCTTCCTTATGTTCTTCCCTCTCGGGATATTTGCTTTCTCTTATTACTCTGTGGAAAGCCAAGAATTTGACACTAATCTTTCTGACAAATCCGATACTATCTATACAAATCCGACAAGAATATATATTACTCAAGTTACTACAGAATCTGAAGAACTATCAAGAGATCCAGACACTTGGGTTAAGGCATTATATTATTACAGTATAACAAGGTTACATCTCTCTGATGTCCCCTACACATATCTTTTAGATGAAAGTGGGATTATCTATCAGGGGATGGAAGGAGGTATAGGTGCAAATCCACAATTAAAAGAGGTTGAGGGAGCAGTAACAATTGGCTATCTGTCCAACAACACATCTCTGACCAACAGGGCGAGAGATTCCCTCTCACTAATGGTAGAGGATATTTCTCGTAACTGGGGGATTTCTAGCCTATCTATAGTAGACTTCTTAATAAATAAACAGGAAGGAAAACTTTCTACATTGTCGGCAAGAGAATCTTCAGGAGATTTTGCGAACTCTGTCCGTGAATCTCTGGTAGATTGGGATGGATATGATGAAGAAAATCTCGAATACAAGGTAAGAATAGAAGAGATAGAATACGAAGAAGAGATTCCAATAGGAGAGAGATTGAATGTTAGAATTAAAATGAGGAATATGAACGACTTTATATGGTTTACAGATAAGGACCCAATATATATCTCTGTAAAGGATGGTGAGGAAAGTGAATTTGCCATTAACCAAGAGTGGGATAGCTTCACCAAACCTGTTAGTATTTCTGACAAGAATATACTGCCAGGGGAGACAGTAGAAGTAGAGTTCGATCTTGAAGCAAGGGTATTTATTGGAGAAGCAAGTGAATTCTTTGAGATTCTTAAATTTGAAGGTCAACCCTTTGAAAATTCTGATTTTGAGGTTAAGTTCAATATCACAAAAGGAGACAAACAACTCGTAGAAGTTAACTCTGCAAGATACGGCTTCGTTAATATTAGAGATTGTAGATGGTATAGTTGTGAAATCTTAGATAGTGTCGACAATGGAGCAATATTTATACTAGAGGGAGAAGAAGCAGGTTGGTCCAGGATCAGATTTGGTGTAGATCAATTCGGTTGGGTAAACTCTGCGTATCTTAAGAAGATCTAG
>CAYRDH010000022.1:0-2909 GCA_964423025.1 uncultured Candidatus Saccharibacteria bacterium
ATAAAGAAAATGCCTGAGAATTATGAAGTCGTTGTCGATGGTTAAACCACCAGACGAACCTCTCTCAGGCTTTTTCTTGCAAATTTTTTAATTACGGGAGGATAACATCGTTTTCTGGATCATAGATCAAGAAGTTTCCAGCTTTGCAGTGGATAGCGGTATTTGCTTTCGCAGATTCCATATTCCTTATAAGGATGTCCTTATCGGGAAATTCTTCTTTGATCTTTTGCATTGTCATAAGGCGGGCTTTGGGATAGAAGACCTTAGATTTGTTCTTTCTTTCCCCGATATATATCCGCTGTTGCTCGACCTCGACATAGTCTCTTTCAAAGAAAGAGTAGGCATAGGCCCAATATACGAAATCATCTTCGTTGGGGTGATCTCTATTGGGAACTTCTTTAACTTTGTACTCAGTAAAGAGAGTCCCAGCCATTCGGTATTCGATAAAGACTTGAGTCTTTATCTTGTTAATAGTGAGTAGGTGGTCAAACATTCTAACAAGTGCGTTCACTTCATTCTCCTTTCTCCCATAGATTATTAATGTGCAAGAATATGCAATTATATCAAGGAATTAGGAGCATTACTATGGGTCTGGAATTTGTGGGTGTATGAACTTTCGGAGGACTTACAGAGATAAAACGAGTGTATAAAAACAACTCAATCTCTGTAAGCCCCCTTTTGTACCTTTAGTTCTTAGAATTCATCGATCAACATTGCAATCAAGATGGCGAACAGGAGTGTAAGTAGATATAGAAGGATTGCGAGTAAGAAATTAATAACAAAGACTTGAGTCTTTGCACTCCGCGTTGTCTGCATAACTCCATCGATTGGTGCTTCAGCGGATATTTCCATATCTGCTCCACTGCCATCTCTGATCAGCCATTCGGTTCGACCGTTGAATTCATTACTGTAGTAGTAATAGATGTCATCGTCGTAACCAAGTGGCGGTTTGATAGAATCCCCACTTATGTAGGAATCTTCGCCTTCAAGCAAGAAGGGGTCGGAACTGGCGATACTGATTTCATAAGTATCTTCCGATGTGATAATCAATTCCCAATCTTCTTTAAGATCTTGTTCAAAGATCTTCCCTTGAAGGGGTATCGGTTGGATCTCATTGATGCTGATCCATATCGAACCGATTATGAAAAGAGGAATTGATACTGCAAAAAATATTTTCCAACCTAAATCTTCGTTTCTCATTGAGAAATCCTTTCTTTACTAGTTGTTTGAAAGAGCAAAAGGTACGAGTGAATTATAACAAAAAACAGGAAAATACTCTATAGGACGTGGGTTGAAGGAGTTTATAAAAAACAAAAGCCGTCTACATTGATTTGGTGTCTCAAAATAGACGGCTTTGTCCCTTCGGGATATATTATGGCTCTGGTTTGCTGAGTATTTTATTAAAGACATTTACCATTATGGTATATGTTTTATCCTCAGAAAACTGGATCCATTCCGTATACGGATAATCCCGTTCAAAATAACCCTCTTCACCAATTTTTTCATTATCTGTTTTAAACAGTATCTGGTACTTACCAGGGACTTCAATTGTTCGTTGTTGTCCTAAGGTTGGAATACCGGATACATATGCGTTGGTGACTTCTACTTCTGCAAAGAATGGTGTGTGATTTGTTCCCGAGGTAGGATACTCTTTTACAAACACCCATTTGTCTATGGTGTAAGTGTAGTAGTTATCCCAGATGTCCTCGTAGTGGTACAGTTCCACTTGGCGTGTCTGCTGACAAGAGTAATACTCTGTCTCAGTTGAGCCACACTCATAAGAGCGGGAAGTAAAACTCCCATCACCATTATCTACAGTTTCGGAGCAAGTCCTAGATACATACACACTACGTGAGCAGGTATCCATGTAGGTCTCTGTTGTCCATCCATCACTGACTCTTTTGTCTCTACCAGTATCTCGGTAGTCGACGTCTATGTCATATGCTCCTGGTGGAGAGGAAGACCAGCAGGACTCTCTTACAGCGGTATATTCTTCAAGAATAACACTTTGCTGCCAGGAGAATTGTTCTACAGTGACACTCTCTTCATGTTTGTTAAAGAAGAGTTGGTAGCCAAGAAAAAGCAATGAGAAAGTTACAACTACTGCTAGTGCAATGAGACCATATTTCTTCCAATCCAATAGTTTTTTCTTAACTGGAAGAGGATAATAATAGTCTCGCTCATAGGAGCTCTCTTGGGTCTCTGTATCTTCCTGAGGGATGAAATCATCCTCAAAATCTGTGTAGATCTCTGTAGTTTCGTTTACAGGGAGACTTGTTACCCATGACTCACCATCAGGGTCTAATGCCTCAGCTTCTTCTGTGCTTTTTGGTCCACTATCTTTCCCTTGATACCTCTTTACCTCATGTGATGGGGAACTACCCTTAGGTGCTCCACAATCAATACATTTGGTATCTGTATCTCGGTTGCCACATCCACAGTGTTCACAATACCAGTTTGGTCCTCCAGATCCCAATTGTTTTTGGATCTCTGGTGTTACGATAGGACCGTCAGGAATTTGGTAGAAGCGAACACCTTTATGTCTAGGATGGCTACATCCAGGACATTCGTATATATTTCCTAGGATTTTCTTGGTACCACAGTACCTACAATCCCAGGCCCCTAGCCTTTTTACTTCCATCTTGTCCTCCTTAGGATCTAGTGTCTGGTTAGTTGGTTATTTTGGTTTTTAAGGAACTTCAGGAATTATGATCTAAGTCATTTTCGATATTCCTGTATGTATTCATATAGATGATTACATATTAAAAATATCGAGCTGGTATAAATAGAGAAAGAGTTGAGCTTGGGGAAAAATGAGATTGTTATGGCTATATAGCACATAATTAATCTCCCCCAAGCTCTGCACATAGAGCTACTCTTCTTCTTGGTTTTGTGGAGCACCACAGTGT
>CAYRDH010000022.1:3009-4829 GCA_964423025.1 uncultured Candidatus Saccharibacteria bacterium
GCATGATTTTGCCTTTCTCTATTGTAAAGAGCAGTTGTTTATGTGCAGTAGTAATTATATCAAAAAAGGGGCTAAAATACTATGGGACGCTCTTGGGGTTTATTTATAAAAAAAAGCACCTCCGGTCAAACTATCACTCTCACGAGTAGATATGGTTTTCCCATCAATGGTGCTTTTCTTTGCATTTAATTTGCGATTTGTATTAATTTGGTATTATTGCATCAAGAATTTGTGGTTGAATCTCTTTCCAGGAATAATTTGGATCTTTCACAATTGTTACAAGATATTCTTTAAGGAATATTTCCTTTATTCCAGGAATTTCAAAGAGTCGATTTAGAATGGCAGTTCCGACTTCGCCAATTTCAGATAACTCTTCAGAGATATCCTTCTCCCCTATTGGAAGAGTGAAAGCCTGAATATAATGATCAGAGATTTTACAAGCCGTGTTGTAGTTTCGGCAATTAGGATTTTTTCCTCTATCTACTCTGATCAAGAGCCACTGCGTAATAGAGTTGAATGCGGTACAGATATTCTTAAACATTTTTAAATCCCTTTCTTTGTAGGATAGCAACAAATCGCTTTTTAATGTGCAAAGTATAAAGCATTATATCAAAATTGAGAGCAAAATACTATGGGACATGTCGGGACTATTAGAGAGGATCTATGAACTTTCTAGAGGCCTACAGAGATAAAAACGAGTGTATAAATACAACTCAATCTCTGTAGGTCCTCTTTTGTACTTTTTTGTTTATTGTGTTTTAGAGCATGATTAGTAAGGCAACGAAAACAAGAAGGAGCCAAAGAAGGAAAGAACCTAATATGCTGTTAGTGAAAATGTCTTTGGCCCCTTGCTTAGTGGGTTCAAAAGTACAGGAGAGATTTCTTTCTCCAGTAATTTTAATGTCCGCATTTTGTTCATTGACAATTACCCATTCTGTTGAACCTTCAAAATCATTTTCATAGTGATAGTAATACTCGTATCCATAATTCAATGGAGGTTCTGTGGGATCTCCCGACAAGAGTATTCCTTCTCCATCTAGTAGAAAGCTGTATGGGCTTGCTATCTCAATGGAGTATTCCCCATCTGATTGAATCTTCAGGACCCAATCGTCCTTGAGAGAGAAAGTTATTTCTTCGCCATTGAAAACTTCCGTTTCGGCTTTATTAAAGCCACGTAAGATTCCAAGTCCTATTGCAAGGAGGAAGGCGAAGCCGATAAATAGCAAAAAGCCTTTTTGATTACTCATCTTTTCACGTATCCTTTCTAGGTTTTAAAGAACAAAAAAGTACAGGATAATTATATCAAGAAAGACAATGAAACACTATGGGACAACAGGTGTGTGCGAAAAACCTCTTGGGTTTTGAAAAAAATAAAGGTCTAAATAAGATAAACTTGCGGAAGGGAGTATTCCCATACCATATTATCTTTTTAGACCTTCCTTTACACTACTTCCAAATATCTGGACAGGCTGCTACTGAAAGAAGTGTAAGTGCAATTATAAGCATGGCTTCAGCTGGGCGTTCATGTATTAATCTGTATTTGGCAGGAAGTCTCTTTTGTTTCTCTGTTAAGGTTTGTGGAGACTTGTCCGAGACAAGCCAGAGTAAAAAGAAGATACTCCCAACGATTATCAATACTAACCTTTCGGTTTGCATTCCTAGCTCCTTCCTAGTTATTGTATAAGTGCAAAGTATAGGAAATTATATCAAAAACAGCGTGTAAACACTATGGGACATGTGGCCCTCTAGATAAATATAGATAGGTTTCTAATCAGAGCTTGCTTGAGCAGCAGCTTGTAAATCTGCATCTATCGCCAGAA
>CAYRDH010000022.1:4929-10315 GCA_964423025.1 uncultured Candidatus Saccharibacteria bacterium
TTCTAATCAGAGCTTGCTTGAGCAGCAGCTTGTAAATCTGCATCTATCGCCAGAACTACAGATAAAGCTAGTATTTCATTCTTTGGATCTTTAATATCTAATTCATATGTGTCACCCCAAGAAAGCCATTTCTTAGATATGGTTACAACAGCTTCCCCATTTTCAGTGATAATATAGTTATGTGCCCAGAAATCTCCTGTTATCTCCCAATCAGGTCCTGTTACTGTGTAGTAAGGTTTAAGGGAGAATTTCCTATTAATTTCTGCTTCCTTCTCTCCTTCTAGAAATAATTCGTATTTAGGTATCCATGACCAAAGTTTCTGTTTTAAGAAGGCTACCTCTTTGGATTCAGAATTAAAGATATGTAGTCTCTTCCCCCAGGATAATAGTTCACCCTCTACTAGATATACGTTCTCTCCACTCTCATTCTTTACGTAGAATTTATCTGTCCAAGAGAAAATTTTTTGTTGAATATATAATTTCATAGGATTTGGTAGTTAAAAATATAATTTAATCTCTTAGCCCCTCTTCTTTAAGAATATCTCCATATTGTTCAAGGCATGCAAAACCTACTGTAGTGAGTTTAGCAATAGCTCTAATACATTCAAGCCTTTGTTCTTCTGGAATATAATCTAAAAAGTTATCTTCTGCTTTTCCCAAATAGTGTCGCATAACCATAATCCAGGATCCAAGTTCCTTTTTATTAGGGATGTCTGTTTCATTTTGTTCCCATAAATCTCGGACTGCACTGTCTTGGTAGTCTCTTTCTTCTTGTATAAGTTCTGATACTTCTCTTGGCTCCATATTATTTATTATGATAGGTTAACTATGTAACAAATTGTATAACAAAAAATATTGGAAGGAAAGATAAGAGGTAATTGTTATTGTATTAGGGAATCTAGAATGTTTTGTGTTATGAGGAGGGAAAACAATGAGTGGTGAGACATAAACTAACTTAGAGATAATATATCTCACCACTTTGTAATCAAACAGTATATTTATTTAAATTCGAACTAACTAGTTATCGTCAGAGACGACGGGCTCGGCATTTTCATCTTGTGTATTCTTCTCTGAGAAGAAATCACCTTCCGAAAGGAGCTTGACCAGTACGTCTTGGAAATTGAAACCTAAAGAGGCTCCAACTCCTTCATTAACTTTGGTGATCCCATTGACGATGTCTTGGATCAACCTGGCGTTATTGCCGTCACCGAACATGGTGATTTTGTCAACCTTGGACAGAGGATCGCCAATACCGCGAGCAACTTCTGGGAGTGTATCGAAATACATTTCCATGATGGCTGCTGCACCGTATTTCTTCATGGCTTCAGCTTTCTTGTCGATACCCTCTGCTTCAGCAAGCGCTTTGGCTCGAATACCTTCGGCTTCAGCCTTGTTCTTGACAAGGATTGCTTCTGCTTCAGCTTCTGCTTCAGCTTTTACAGCTTCAGCTCGTTTCGTGCGCTCGTAGAGCTCAGCGTCAGCTTCGGCACTCTTCCGATACTGATCAGCGTCGGCTGTTTTCTTGACTTCTGCATCAAGAATGTTCTGACTGATGAGAATCTGTTTCTCCGCACGGACGTTGTCCGCTTCGGCAGTTTCTTGCTCAAGAGCCTTACGACTTTCCTGTTTTTGGATCTCGTAGGCCATATCGGCGGACGCCTTTTTCTTGTCAGCCTCTTCTTTGAGCTCTGCTCTCTTGATTTCAAGGAGATTCAGTTTCTTGGCGATATCTGTATCCGCAGTAACGCGGGCATCATTCGCTTCTGTATCAGCCTCAGCTTGAGCAATAGCGATCTCTTTTTCGGCTTCCGCTTTCGCAATAGCAGCAGTCTTTTTGATCTTGCTGATATTGTCAATACCCAGGTTCACGATGACGTCTTGATCATCGAAGAAATCCTGAACATTGAAAGAGATAATTTCGAGCCCCATCTTTTCAAGGTCGGGAACGGCGTTCTCTTGAACTCGTTCTCCGAAGGTCTTCCGATCGGTGACCATCTCAGACAGAGACATTTGTCCGATAATCTCACGCATGTTCCCTTCCAAAACATCTTTGACTTCATGAACGATATCGTCGGTTGTCATGTTTAAGAAGTTTTGGGCCGCCATCTTGATGGAATCTCCATCGGTCTTGATTTTGATCTTGACAACGCCATCAACTTTTACATTGATATACTCGTTGGTCGGAACATAGCGTTCGGTCTTAACGTCAACAGTCATTAGTCGCAGAGTAAGTCTGTCCAATCTTTCCAGAAGTGGAAACCTCAGTCCTGCTTTCCCAATGATCATGCGACGTCGGATGCCGGAAATGATAAAGGCTGTATCTGGGGGTGCTTTCACATATGAAAGACCACCGATAACCGCCAATATAATAGCTCCAAGCAACCATGGTAAAATATTCAACAAAATTTCCATCGTGTTTCTCCTGTCTATTTGGTTGATTTTGATAGATACTGTTTGATTATTAAAGAACGTAGATAAGTCAAATTAACTTACTACGGCGATGATTATATCAAACATTTTAAGAAAATACTATAGGTTGGAGAAAAGAGAATAGAAGCAATAAATGCATACAAAGATGCGAGCAATGATGAGTCTATCCTCTTTATGTTTGAAATATTTCTTATGGTTGGGTTATTCTTTTATAGTGTTTTCTTCTAAAAACTCTTCCCAGCTATCACGAATTACTTCAGTGTATTGGTCAACCATCCAAACTCTCCATTTCTCAGCTTCATCTCTATCAATTACCCAACCGAGCATCCCTCCAGCTCCTATCACATCATATTTCCCGTCGTGGAGATGAAAAGATCCCGCATCCTTTGTTTCAATTGAACCATATTGCTTTTTTAATTTGTCCAATACAAAGAAGTGCCTATTTATAGGGTCAAAGATACAAAGGTGTGGAGCCTCATCAATGGTAAAGAGTATAAAGTTGACGAATGAAAGAACACCAGCAAGCTGATTGATCTTTTCTTTCTGTTCGTCTGTAAATGTGTCTTCCATCTTAAAGATAATCATCATTTCTCCTTTACTGCTTCTATTTTTAATGATCTATATGCCAGAGTGGCACAATATGTGGGGATAAGTATAGCAAAAAACAAGGGAAATTACTATGGGGTAATAAGGTGAGTGGTCAAGTTCGGAAAGAAAAATGCCTGAGACTTACGAAATTGTTGTCGATGGTTAAACCAGCAGACTAATCTCACTCAGGCATATCCTGCATTTAAACGAATCTATTTTCGGAATAACTTGTGTGTTGGTATTGGCCGTTCACGTACTTTAGTGTTCCTTGGTGACAGAGATCAGCCAAAAAATCCAAGACAAGCTTTTCAGGTTCCCCTGAAATTTTTAGGAATTCTCCTAATGTAAAGCAATTTTCTCTTAATGCTATTCGGGTAAGTTTCTTTTTTACCTCTGGGTCAATAGGTCGTTTGGTATCATCACTTGAGCTTACCACTACAGTTCTCCTTTCTTTTATGAATGTGCAGGAATATATAAGTATACAAAATAATGATAAAAAAGGCCAAAAGGAGGCAATTTCAAGGGTTCTAAACGGCTTGACTATATGTAGTTGTTTGTATATGGATTGCCATTTAGAATATAATTCTATTCTAGGCTTCTTACATAAATTATATTAGGAATATGCAAAAAAGAGATCTTCTGAAGACAAAATATCTGGATGATTTAAGAAAACAGATAAAGGAAAACAATGGAATTGTAAGATTCTTAATTCACCCATTCTATAGTGAAGATACTACAGTTAATAAGAAGAAAAGGTTTGTAACAGAAGAATATTTATCCAATAGAGATGATTATATAAGAAGACACATAAATAAGGGTTTAGTAATATTTCAACCTAAGTATTTATTAAATGATCTTTGGACTAATCTAGAGTCTTTTGATTTAGAAAATGTTTATTACATTGCCACTAGGGATTACGAAGCTACACCATTTGAAGGGTCTGAGGGTTGGGATGAATTAGTCAAGATATTGAAACTACTTAATGTTCAAGCTGTTGAATTAAGTGGTATGTATTTGGATTTTAGAACACAGAAAGAATCTCTTGATAAGTTCGATCCAAAATATGACGAATTACACCAGACACCAAACTTTATCAAGGAAACAGATAATTACATAGAGAAATTTCAAATTGCAAGTGAATGGCTTCAAAAGAAATATATTCCTAAAGGTTGTGTAGGTTTTGCTGCAATAAGTTTACTAGAGAGAGGTGTTGATGTTTATTTTTCTAATCTGACAACGCCTGATACTGTTTCGGATATTATTTAAGGTTGGGGTCGATTATATGACGTTATTAGGAACTTGGAACCCAATGAGGTACATAGTCTAGAAAGATTAACTATTCTTTTCAATACTTCTCTTTCTACAGATAAATTTCACTTTAATATCTAATATATAAAGGATATAATCTTTCAACTTGCTCTACTACATTATTTAGATAAATGAGAATATGAAAGAACTTGAAAGAAAATTAAACGATATAAGTGAGATAATTAATATAGAAAATTTGTTAAAAGAAAGAAATACTGAAGAAATTGTTAAGTCCTACTATAAAATCAACAAACTAGCATATAGAGTTTTTCACAATAGTAAGGGATACCTTCATATGGGAATTAGTAGTGATGGAAAATATTCACATAGTGATTTAGAAATTCCATTGTTGGAAATAGAACAATTAATTAAAGATGATAAAGCAGAAAAAGTTCTTGAATTAGCAAGTGGACATGGTGCAAATACAGTCTTTCTCGCTAGAAGAAATCCTGATGTAGAATTTTCTGCTACTGATTTATCTACAAAACCAAAGAGCAAGTTTTACAAACTTAAAAATACAGATTTTGTATACGGAGATTTTCATAATTTAGAACAATATGAAGATAATATTTTTGACCTTGTTTTTATTATGGAAGCATTATGCCACTCTAATAACAAAAAGAAGGTTCTAGAAGAGATATCCAGAATATTAAAAGTAGGTGGTAAGGTAGTAATATATGATGGTTACTTTGGAAAGGATTATGGGGAATTATCAGAGTTTGAGAAGACAGCATCTATACTGACATCAACAGGTATGGCAGTTGGAAAGTTTGGAAATCTAAAGAGGTTTGAAGAAGATATTCATATATCTGGTTTTGAAATTATTCATAGTGAAAATCTTTCAAGAAAAATAATACCTACTGTTAGACGATTTGAAAGGTTGTCATCAATTTTCTTTAGGAATAAAACCTTTGGGAAGATTGTGAAGAAGTTTCTTCCTGATATGTTTGTAAGAAATAGTGTCTCAGGATACTTAATGCCCGTTCTTCTTGATGCAGGGATCGCAGTTTATTACAAGTATGTGTTGGAGAAGAAATAAGTTCTTGAGAGAGGGGGTGGA
>CAYRDH010000023.1:0-10166 GCA_964423025.1 uncultured Candidatus Saccharibacteria bacterium
AACTAGGATTAACGGTTTCAGAGACCGTCGTCCTACCATTAGACGATCCGGCAATGTCGTTATTATATCATTAAATCGATATAATTTTTGATTCTTTCCCTCATCTTTTCTTCCCCTAAAACCTTTATAACCTGATACAGATCTGGTGTTTGTGTCCTATGTGTTATAGCAACTCTTAAAACCATAGCAACGTCCCCTACTTTCTCAAAACCTAAATCTCTAGCAAGGTTTCGAATCTTTTCAAACCATTCATCTGAAGAATCTTCTATTTTGAAAATTTCAAGATACTTTGTTAGTATAGCCTTCTGATCTTCTTCCCCAACCCTATCTGTTATATCAAGAACGTCTTCTTTAGATAGTAAATCGTCAAAGAATATTGTCATCTGACCCCTAACATCCTCAAACTTAACAAGATCTTTTCTAATCTTTTCCCCTGTCCTCTCTATATTGAATATTGCAATACAATATTCTTTATTCTCCTCGAGGAGCTTCGCTATCTCTTCATCAAAATCCCTAGCCCATTGCAAAGCTTTTTCATACACTTGCTCTGCAGAGAGTGTCGCTATGTAGTTTTTACAAATGTTGTCTAGCTTCACAACGTCAAAGAGTGCTCCTGAGCTATTAAATTTGTCAAACTTCAATTCAAATTCATCTAGACTCTTATCTGGGTTCTGTATTCTCCAGTCATAGAAATTAGAGTTCGCTATATTAAGAAGATATTCAATTATTCCCTTCTTTGGATAACCCCTCTCAATGTAGTACGAGACTGCAGCTTCGGGATCTTTTCTTTTACTTAGTTTTCTCTTCTTACCATCTTCTGACTTCATAAGAGGTGAGACATGGGCGTATGGTAAAAGATCGAAACCTAATTTGTTAAAAAGTTCAACATGAAGTGGAAGAGAAGAAAACCATTCATCTCCTCTAATTACATGAGTTATTCTCATTAGGGTGTCATCTATTGGGTGGGCAAAATGGTATGTTGGATACCCATCTGACTTTAGTAATACTGCATCCATATTATTTTCTCTGAGGGTAACACCCCCCTTTATTAGATCTTTGAAGTTGAAAGATTTCTCTGGGTCTCCTGTAGAGTACAGCCTTATTACAAACTCTTCATTGTTATCTAGCATATTCTTAATATCTTCAATATCTGCATCTCTCCACTTTGCCCATTTACCGTAAGAACCGGTTGGAACCTTAAGCTCCTCCTGTTTCTCTCTCATCTCTTCTAGTTCTTCAGATGTCATAAAGCAGGGATAAGCATACCCCTTGCTTACAAGATCTTTTGCAAAGACTTTATAAATATCTAACCTCTTACTCTGGATATATGGTCCGTAATCTCCCTTGCCTTCTTCTTCGTTTACCATTCCCTCTTCAAATTCAATACCAAAACCTTTGAGTCCATTAACTATCTGAGTCACACCATTCTCTATTTCTCTCTCTTTATCTGTATCTTCTATCCTGAGTATAGAGACTCCATCGGTTTGGTTAGCTAACTTCGTACATACAAGTCCTGTGTAAACATTCCCTATGTGCATAAAACCGGTAGGACTAGGTGCAAACCTTAGAACCATCCCCTCTGTTTCCCTTTCTGGATACCTACTTAAAACTTCTTCTGGACTCTCTTTCACTTCCGGAAATAGAAGCTGTGCTAGCTGCTCATTTTGCTCTTTTGTTCTCATAATAATACTGGTAAGATTATGGTTGATACCATATTTAACTACTGCTAAGATTATAACATGACTTTAACCGAAGCCGCATTCTGGACAAAAAGATTTGGAGTAATAGGAGTAGGAGCCTTCTTTATATTCACATTAACCGTGTTAATCCTTACATTAAGACCACCCGAGCCCCCTATACCAAAATACCAAACTGCTAACTATGCTTGTACACAAACAAGAGAGGAATTCTTAGAGCACAAATTAGAAATTCCTTCCTTACAACTAGCTACTGGGTCAGAAATGTCCTTCCAGATAGATACAAACACAGGGAAGATTGAAGACTCTCTCCCTGACATTATTAATGTCTACAGGTTTAGCAACCCAACACAATCGGTAACTGCTCAAGCAGATGCCAAGGTAATGGCAGAGAAGCTTGGTTTTAATCCAGATGGAATAATAAGAAGGAATGCAGAGAGCTATGTTTGGGTAAACAATGAGCTAGATACTACTCTAGAGATTCAGGCAAAGAATCTCAACTTCAATTTTAAAACAGAGGCTGCCAGAATAAGAACTGCTGCAAGAGAGAGTGCATTGCCAAGTGAACAGGAAGCAAAGAATTATGCCGCAGGCGTTTTAAGAACTTTAGGAGCTTACCCCGAAGATTATTCCAAAGGAGACCACAGAACGACATACATAAAGGTTAATCCTGATGGTTCTTTTAGAAAAGCATCTGCACCCGCTGATGCAGATTTAATCAAAGTGGACTTTGTAAGAAGCAAGGGAATGATAACAATAGAATCAAATATTGTAGGTGCAGAAAGATTTGTACAAACTTTGTCTAGAAAAATAGAGGAGCCACCAATAATAGATACACCAAGGGTCAATGACAAAAGGATAGAGGTATACACATTCAACACGCTAGTCTCTTTCCCAGAAACACAGCGAAGTAATATAACTGTTTATGTTGGTGCAGCGAATCCTGATATAACAGATTCGACACTGAAGTATGTGTACCAAATAGATTACACATTCTGGCCAACAGAGGTTGAATCTTGTGGGACATATGAACTAATCACGCCACAAGTGGCTATAGAAAAGATTCAGGCAGGAGAAGGAAGCCTCGTTTATCTTTACGAGACAAATGGTGACGATGTTGTAGAATACACCCCAAGAAAGGTTAAAAAGTTCCATGTCTTTGATATCTTCATAATTTACTACGAAGACAGAACCGAATTGGAATACCTACAACCTGTATATGTAGTATCTGGAGAAGCAATCTTTGACAATGACACTAAAGGTCTCTTTGACTTTTTCTACCCAGCAATAAACTACGATATTGTCCAGAACAAAATAGAACTCCCAGAACCAGAAGTTGAGCAAGACTCAGATATTCTGTTTTAAAGGTTTTTAATACCAGACGTAATGATATATAATACCTTTAGATTATTTACTTTTAACAACAAAGTTTAGATGGAAAGAACATTAATAGGCCAACTTAAAGAAAGAATTGGAGAAGAAGTAAGAATAAGAGGTCGTGTGGACACTGTAAGAGACCAAGGAAAGATTGTTTTCCTCGTAATTAGAGACAGAAGTGGAAAAGTTCAAGCAGTTGCATGGCAAGGAAACGGAGATGAGCTAATTGGAAAGGTAAAATCCCTTACACTTGAATCTATTGTAGATATCACTGGAGAAGTTAAAGAAGCAAAACAGGTGGAACAAGGTTTTGAAGTAGATATTAAAGATATCAAGATTGACTCCATAGCAGAGACTCCCCTACCCATTGTCATAGAGGGAGAACACAATGATAACGTCACTGCATTAGACCAGAGATTAGACTACAGATGGATAGACCTTAGATCCAGAAAGAATCAATTGATGATGTCAGTTGCAACTTTAATGACAGAGAAGTTAAGAGAGTTCTGTGTAACGCAAAACTTTAAGGAGATACAAGCTCCTAGAATAATAAGTGCTGCAAGTGAATCTGGTGCTAGTGTCTTTGAAGTAAAATATTTTGACAAGAAAGCATACCTTGCACAATCTCCACAATTTCATAAACAGATGGCTATAGCAGCAGACTTAGAAAGAGTTTTTAATGTAGGTCCAGTTTTTAGAGCTGAGAAATCTTTCACCACTAGACACTTAACAGAATATACAAGCTTTGATGTTGAGATTGCTTATATTGACTCATACAAAGAGCTCTGCGTTTTCGAACAAGAAATGATAAAGACCATGCTCAAGGCAGTAAAAGAAGAATACGGCGAGAAGATTAAAGAGTTATTTGGGACAGAGATAAATATCCCTGAGGGAGATTTTGAATACATAACTGTTAAAGAAGCAAAGGAGAAATTAGCAAAAGCAGGAGTACATAGTAAGGGAGAGGGAGACTTCTCTCCAGAAGAAGAGAGAAAACTTTCTGAAATAATAAAAGAAGAAAAAGGTTGTGAATTTCTATTTGTTACAGATTACCCTCATGCAAGTAGAGCCTTTTATCATATGAAGGATCCTGATAGGCCTGGAATAGCCCTTGGATATGACCTCCTCTGGAATGGTGTTGAAATAACAACTGGAGCACAGAGAGAGCACAGAATAGATGTTTTGAAAGAGAATGCAGAAGGTAGGGGTATGGACATAGCTTCTATGGAGGATTATTTTGAATATTTCAAATATGGTTGTCCACCACATGGAGGATTTGCCATTGGAACTGAGAGGTTATTAATGAAGATGTTGGACTTTGGAAGTATATTAGAAACAACTTACTTGCCAAACACTCCAAACAGACTTGGGAAATTAATAACAAAGATGGCTAAGTAGGAAAGAATCAAAGAAAGAAAAATCGTCTACTCTACTTCCACTCCTTTACATTAAACTGGATGTTTTCTCTTCCATTCCACACATTAATATCTGGGTAGCCTACTACATCTATAGAGTCCCCTTCGTTAAGTGTTTCTACATCATCGTCACATCCAAAGAGTAGTAAGGTTAGAAAATCTGCATTGCTTCCTTTAACAACTAACTTAAGATGGTTATTATCTTTCCCAATAACCCTCTTCTCCTTAATAGTTAAATCTCTAACACAGATTGTTGGTTTTGGAAATCCAAAACCAAGAGGCTCTAATTTACTAAGTTCATTAACTAAATCTTTAGTAATGTCTTCACTATCTAGGAGGATTTCAATGTTGACTTTAGGTGTAAGCTGCTCTTCAGTAATCTCTTCATTTGCATACTCCACCAAATTTTTTCTAAAATCTTCAACCTTTTTTTCTGTTGTACTAAATCCTGCAGCAAGTTCATGCCCTCCATATCTATCTAAGTGTTTCTTAAATTTGTCAAAAGCCTTAGTTATATTAAAACCCTTAATACTTCTAGCGGAACCTTTAATTGCTCCTTCTGATTTTGTAGCTACTATTACGGGTCTGTAGTAGAGTTGTTGTATCTTGCCTGCGACTAGACCAATTATCCCCTCATGCCAATCTTCTCCTAAAATAAAAAGGAGGTTATCTTGGGAGTCTTGGACACTCTCTTTGGCTTTTTCAAAAATCTCTGTTGTCATCTTCTGTCTTTCAAAGTTTGTCATCTCTAAGGTGTTTGCTATCTCCTTACACTGTGCTTCGCTATTGCTCACTAAAAGTCTTACTGCTTCCATAGGGGAAGCTATTCTCCCAGAGGCATTGATTCTAGGACCAAGTACAAAACCTAAGTGGTATGACTCTACCTCTTCTGGTGTTAAACCTGCCCTAAGAACAAGCATCTTAAGTCCCAATCTCTGGCCCTTGCGGATTTCCTCCAAACCTTCTTTTACAAAGATTCTGTTTACTCCTAAAAGAGGCATTACGTCTGTAACAGTAGCTAGTGCTACAAGATCCAGGCCATAACGAAGGTCCTTCTCCATACCAAGGAGTTCCCTTATTGCTTGTATAAGGAGGTATGTAACTGCTGCTCCACATATCTCTGTGTCAGGATATTCTTTTCCTGGATACATCTGGTGGACAAGAGGGTATTCCAACTTTCCACCCTTTTGTTCTTCTTCCCTTTTTTCTAATAAGTCGTCTGGAGGTAAATGGTGGTCGGTTACTATGAAATCTAATTTTTTATCTTGAAGATATTTTCTTATAAGGTCTCTATCTCTAACACCACAATCTACAGTTACAATTAGTTTTGCACCTAAATCTATTACATCATTTAGTGAATCCTCTGTTAAACCGTACCCCTGCTCTACTCTGTCCGGGATGTACGGAAGGATATCTACCTCTTTTTCTAGAAATTGGGAGACATCTCTGTAAAAAAAGTTCCAAAGTAAACTTGTAGAACATATTCCATCTGCATCATAGTCTCCATGGATTACTATCTTCTCTCCATTCTCTACAGCCTTAATTAATCTCTTTGCCGCTTTTTTACTGTTGTAAAGATGTGTATGGTCTGGAACATTCTCTATCTTCGGGTTTAGAAATTCCGACTCTTGCTCTACACCCCTAACCTTAAGGATATGCTCTACTACATTCTCTGTTTTCTCTTCTGGAAGTATCCACTCCCTCCTACTTTTCAGACTCATCTTCTATTAGCTGTTTAATTAAATCCCAATTGAAACCTTTTCTTTTTAAGAAATCTATCTTCTTATTATCTCTTATCGTAATCTTATCCCCTTTATATTTCTTCTCGTAGACTCTTCTTAACACATCATACTCATCCTCTACAAGTTCATCAACCTTCTTTCTTGCTAAGTCTTTATTTACACCCTTTGACATTAATTCAGATACTAGAACTCTCTTTCCTCTCGGTTTACTTCTAATTCTTGAATTTATAAACTGAAAAGCAAATTCTTCATCATCCAGGTATCCATACCCTTTTAGCTTAGCTATTATTCCATCAAATATCTCCTGCAACTGATCATCTCTAATATCTTTGTACCAAGTACCCTTCTTTTTTATTGAAAGAGTTTTCAGATATCTTCTCATCTGGTATTCAGTCTTGATTGCCCTGGATATGTATGACATTGCTCTCTGTGCAAAACGATTCTTCAGTTCATCTACTAAGATCTCTGCTAATTCCTTTTCTTCTATTTCCCTGCCTTTATATATTGCAAACTTTGCAACAGCATCAAGAGACAAACCACAAAAGAATTCTTCATCTATGTATAGATTAACCCTAGAGGGATCCTTCTTTTGCGAAGAAAGTTGTGTTACTTTCATTATTTAATTGCAGCCTTTACCTCTTTGACTATCTTATCCTTTAATTTCTTATCTTGCTTTAGAGTGTCTGATGCTGATTCTTTACCTTGTCCGAGTTGCAAATCCCCGTAGTTGTACCAAGAACCTTTCTTCTCTACGATACCAACGTCTAGGGCAGCATCTATAATACTACTCTCCTTGTCTATTCCCATTGGATATATCATATCGAAAGTTGCCTCTTTGAAAGGAGGTGCCATCTTGTTCTTGGCAACTTTAACCTTTCTAGTATGTCCAATAATCTTTCCATCCTTAAGGATTTTATCTTTCTGTCTGATGTCCAACCTAACTGAGGAGTAGAACTTAAGAGCATTACCACCAGTTGTAGTTTCAGGGTTACCAAACATAATTCCAATCTTCATTCTTAATTGGTTTATGAAGATTATTGTTGTTCCTGTTTTACTGGTTATTGCTGTAATCTTTCTTAAAGCTTGGGACATTAATCTTGCTTGAAGACCCATGTGACTATCTCCCATATCTCCTTCTATTTCTGCTCTTGGTGTTAGTGCAGCTACAGAGTCTACAACTATTACTCCAAATGCAGCAGACCTTACTAATGTTTCTAATATCTCCAAAGCTTGTTCACCAAAGTCTGGTTGAGAGATATAAAGGTCGTCTAGTTCAAGCCCAATGTTTTTTGCATAGGTAGGGTCAAAAGCATGCTCGGCATCTATGAGGGCAACTGCTTCACCCTTCTTCTGAGCTTCAGACATTATGTGTAAAGCAAGAGTGGTTTTCCCTGAAGACTCTGGCCCATATATTTCTATTATTCTTCCTTTAGGAATACCTCCTACTCCCAAGGCGACATCTAGAGAGAGAGCTCCTGTAGGAATAACTTCTACATCTATCTTCTTATCACCCCCTAGTTTCATAATTGAACCCTTCCCAAACTGCTTCTCTATCTGGGATACTGCCATCTCGATAGCCTTATTCTTTGGAGAATCTGTCGTTTTTGTTTCTGTTTTAGAGGCTGTTTTTTTCTTTTTAGTTGTTGCCATTTTTCGTTATTAAAAATTTAAGATACTACTTAGAATAACAGAGTAAAACTATTTGGTCAAAACAAAAAAGTAGTCGTTTAATTAACCGATAATATTTCCTATATTACCAAGTCTTCTAGGACTTCACTTAGATTCTGGATAAAGGCATCTCTTAATTCCTTCTTCTCTCTTATGTACCTAGCGACCTCTATCTGGATAGAGGGGATTCTAAGTTCAGAGGCAGTAAAGAGAGTTAAACTTTCTTGGTGATCTTCCGGAAGTCTAAAGATTGGAATACTAGAACCTCTTAAGACGCCCTTTGATAATCCTTCTTTGACCTTTCTAGATAGCTGTATGGATTTAAAGAATTTACTTGGATAGTAGATTGCTATGTCGTAGTTATTACCGTCTTTTAGACCGTGGATATCTACAAAGTATTTAATATTTTCTTTCTCTACGAGGTTCCTAATTTCCTTTTTGTAAGGATTACTCTTTTCTTTATGGTAGTTGTAGTCCATGTCAGATTCATCTGTTAGAACAATTCCAAAAGATTTAATCTCTTTGCAAACTCCTTCAACAATCGTGTCTGTTAATGGTTCTCCTATCTTGTATGCCATGCTTAACTTGGGTCTTCTATGTGCATACACATGAGGTGCTGAAAGAAGGATTGGCTTAGAACCTATGATTGTTTTAAATGTTTTAGGATTCATTAGATATAAATTAACATATATATGGAATTAGTTCCAAATCCTGTAGAAGATAACTATTCTTTAACAACATCCAAAAGGTTTGGCTGGTCACCCTCTTCGACTTGCCCACCCTCTTCTTTGACCTTGTCTATCTTTCTAACTAACTGGTTAAATCTTGTACTACTAACGGTATCATACTGTCGTTGTAATGAAGATATTCTATCTCCAATTTTGTAAAATTCTCCAGAGAAATTGTCAAATTCTTTTTCAAAAGCTTTTACATGACCAATAATGCTGTAGATATTCTTCTGAACTCTGAAATTTTCATACGATTGTCTTATCATTCTAAGAATTGCTGTAAAACTAAATGGTCCTGCCAATATAACTTTACTCTCCATTGCCTCTTGGGATAGATCTGGCATCTTGTCATATATATAGGAGAAGATCATCTCATTAGGGATAAACAAAATTACAAAATCTACAGTCTTGTCTTCAGGATTAATATAATCTCTTGAGGTAACCTGTTTAATCTTTTCTTTAACATCTCTCTCAAAGTCTTTCATATATTTCTCTTTCATACCCTTGTCATCTGTATCTGACATCTTTTGAAGACTAGCATAAGGGAATTTAGAATCTACATTTATTCTAGTTCCATCTGGAAGAAATACTGCAAAATCTGGTCGAGTTTTAGAACCTTCCTGTTGCTTATTAAATTCATAATCTACACCCCTTACAAATCCAGCCATTTTAAGAAGGTCATCTGCAACTCTCTCTCCAAATTGACCTCTAACCTGATTGTCTGAGAGAACCTTTTTAAGATTTTCTGTATTTACAGATAATTGCTCTGTTATCTTTCTGCTTTCCTCAACAGAATTTTTTAATGTTGCATACGAGTCTATTCTCTCCTTTTCCGCCTCTTTAAGATAGTCATCCATACCCTTTACCATCCTCTCTATCTCTCTCCTCTTGTTTTCCATATCTATTCTGGATTGCTTTGTCTCTGAAGTTAAAGATTCTCTTGCAGTTCTAACAAGGTAGTCATTTGCCTCCATTAAGGCCTTAGGAACTATATCCTCCAACCTCTGTTCAATTGTATCCGTGATATCTTCGCTACTTGTCTGTTGACCTTTTTTTAGGAAATAAAAGAGTCCAATTCCAAGTAAAATTCCGCCAACTAAAGCTACTATTACTTCTAGCATAATGATAATATCTGTAATGTTATATATGATATTATAGAGGAAACATGGAAAAGAAACTATCTAACACCCAGCTCATCTTTATTAAAAACCTCTTCCTCACTACAATACTGGGAGGAATTATTGGAATATTAAATTATCTTTTTAATATTTTTGTAGCTAGGTATACCGACCAAGAAATTTTCAGTACATTTAGTGCAGCACTCGGATTGGTATACTTGGTCCAAATACCTGCAACAGCAATTCAATCAGTTGTAACTAAAGAAGTTGGTAGAAATAGAGGAAGGGATCTTAACAGGTATAAGTGGTATTCCCTTGGGATATTCTCCTTACTTGGAATTGTCTTCTCTGTTCTCTTTTTCTTAGCTAGAGGAACTATCGCTGAACTGGCAAATATTCCTACAGAGACAATGCTGTACCT
>CAYRDH010000024.1:0-10109 GCA_964423025.1 uncultured Candidatus Saccharibacteria bacterium
ACTGTACTTTTACTTGCTTTTTTCATCTATTTTCTTTGCCTTTAAGTTAGTTAAGTTTTCCCACCTCTTTTTAATTACCTCTGCGTATACTGGAGATTTTTCCATTAGATAGCATCTGCGTTTCATCTTTTCGCAAGCTATTAGTGTAGAACCGCTCCCACCAAAAGGTTCGATTACTAAGTCATTTCTTTTAGTTAAGACTTTAAGATATGGGATGAGTATTTCTACTGGTTTAGTACCAAAGACTATGCCTTGCCCTGAGCTTTTTTCATCTGAAGCTTTATACTCTATAAAGTCTGTAGGCTGTATTTTCTTTCCTTTTTCATATCCTTCCCAGTGGGGTTTGCCAGATATAGCATAGAGGGCTGTCTGGTACTCATTTTCAAGGAGTTCATCCTCTGGTTGAGTATTTAGACCTTCTTGGCCTAGAGAGGTCCCTACCATCGCTATATCGTGTTTGGAGAAGAATTTGTATTTAGCTGCAAATCCTTGGTGTCTGTTTGGTATATGCCAAACTATCATGTTCTTTATCTTCCAATATTTCTCGATCTCACACCACATTTCCCTAAGGTTTTTCCAATTTTCAAAGGATATTATATGAAAATCTTCTTTAGCTACTTCTGCTACGTTTTTCATCCAGAGCTCTATAAAGTTGTCTGGTAATAAATCTGTTTCTAGATATTTTCTATCTCTTTTGTACCCAAATCCTTCTGTAGCTTTACCATGTTTCTTTTTTCCATGGGTGTAGTCTAGTATGTAAGGTTCATCTGTTAGACACATGTCTGCTTTCTCACCATTCATTAGTTTAAGGATGTCTTCTCTTATGGTAGAGTCTCCACACATTAGTCTGTGCTCTCCTAGTTGGTATATGTCTCCTTTTTGTATTTTTACTTCTTTGATATCTAACTTTTCTAGCTCTTTTTTAAGGTCAAAGATTTCTGGGTTTTCATCTTCCCAATCGAATATGGAGTCTAGTTCTTCTGAGTCAAATCCTATTTCTTCTAGCATTTCTTCTGTAAAGGTAGCTAGGAGTTCGTAGTCAAACTCTCCTTGGTTTTTGTTTAACCTAAGGTTAAGTTCTTTCTCTTTTTCAATATCTGGGATATTGAGTTGTACTGCAGGTACCGTTGCTATACCTAGTGCTTTTGCAGCTTCTATTCTCATGTGGCCTCCTATTACCACATTCTTTCTATTTTTAGCACTGTTAATTATTATTGGATCTACTAAACCGAACTTTTTAATGCTGGTTTTTAGATCGTTTAGAGCCTTTTCATCCCATTTTCTTGGGTTGTAGTCGGCTTTGGTTAAGTCCTTAATTGGGATAAGGACTGTTTGAAGATTATTATTCTTCATATGTGTATATGTAAAAAATTAAATCAGAGTATTTCTACTCTGACTTATCATAAAACAAAGTTTATTGCGTAAAGTTGCGTTAACCCGCTTGGGGCTTGTTTATTGGATTTACAATGAAGAGTCCGTTCTCTTCTACAATAAAATCCTTTATACCTATACTACTCTCAATATCTTCGTTAAGGTAACGAATCTTCCCTCTAACCTTACCTTTTCGTTCTTCCACTTCACGATTACTATAAGCAGGTTCTCCTATAATCTCACACATACGCTTAAGACTCCAACGCATTGGGCACCTTTTCTTTCCAAACATTTCAGAACATATCTCGAATCTAGAACTTCCTTTTTTAATATATGTTGAGTAACCCCATATTCTTAGCTCTCTACTACTTTTATTAAAATGAATACCATCATTCTTAAGGATTATTGAGCTTTTTTGGTTTCTTCTTATTACTTGAATGGCTTCAAACATTTCCCTATCAATAATTAGTTTTGGATTATAGAAATTATTTCCTCTAGTTTTCCGCGTATAAACAGAATAAAGCTGAACTCCATCCTTCAGATTCTTTTCTATTTCCTCTCGACTCAACTGCACTTTCATCTTGCGTAAGAAATCAAAAACCTTGGGAGGTACAATCATGTTAAATTTGAAGTGTCTTTTAACTTCCTTGATCTTCTTTCTCATCCGTTTTCTATTGGAAGCATAAGGCTCAACCCCTTTATCTGCTTGTTCATTCTCCCAATCCATACGTTTTTGTATTTTCTCAATCTTTTCTTGCTGTGTCATACCAAAACCCTTAGAAATAAACTATAATATACTACTGCCTAAGTATATTATTTATCGTACTAGGATGGCAATAACAGACCAATCATTACAAAAGTATAAAGAGATACTCGAAAGAGACTCTAAACGGAAGTGGTCTGATGATGAAGTAAGAGATGCTGTAGAGAGATTAACACAGTTCTGTACAATCATTATTGATATGTACAGAGAAGAAAAGAAGAAAGAGAAAAAACTAGAAGAATTTCCCAATGGCTATCATTTAGAAGAAAGAGATGGACAATACCATTGTAGAATTTGTTATAGATACATGGAGGGTAAAGACACTTGGTATGACAAATATGGACTTAAGTGTATGGATTGTCAGAGAAATATAGATAATGGTGTTATACCTGGTGAGATATGTAAGGATGAAAATCTATGGTTTAAGAATTGGCAGTTAAAGAGTGATTTTGGTATACATCACTCAACAGCAAAGAAACTAGTTAGAGAAGGAAAGTTAAAAGTAAGAGAACTGAAGAATGACGAAGGAGAGAGTTATTTTAAAGTATATTTAGTTAGTGACAATAAGGAGTTTTTAAAGACTGTTGAGTGGAAAGAGAAGAATAGAACGAATCCTATTATGATTGACGAGAAAGGGTTAATTTTTTAATACAAGTCAAATGGGAAGAAAAACTTCAGATATCTTAATAGAGAAATCTATAAATGCATTAATATCCTCTATAGAGATATACAATAAACCAGACTTTAAGTATCGAGAAGAGAGCTTTGCCGTTTTGATCATAAACGCATGGGAACTCCTACTTAAGGCAAAAATCTTAGAGGAAAACGGGAACGATAAAAGCTCATTATATATTAAGGAGCACCCTCTCAAAAAGAATGGTGAAAAGAGCAAAAAGTTTGTTTATAAAAGAACAAGATCAGATAACTACTTAACTATAAGTATTATTAGTTGTATTAATAAATTATTGGCTTCAGGTGATATAAATGAAATACTAAAATCAAATATTTTAACTTTGTTAGAAATTAGAGATAATGCAACCCACTTCTTTAACCCTTCTCTAAGGCTTGCACAAGATATTCACGAAGTGGGCTCAGCCTCAATAAGAAATTTTATCTATTTACTTAATACTTGGTTCGATAAATCTTTAGATAATTTTAATCTCTACTTATTACCTCTCTCATTCTTGAGTAAAAGACACATCAATGCTACTTTCTTAAAACAAGAAGAATCCCAATTATTGAGTTATATTTCAAAGAACAAGGTAACTTACCCGTATGATGAAAAACTCCCTTATAACTATGCTCTATATATTGACATTACTTTCTCCAAAGAATCTAAAGGCACTGCAGGTATTAAATTAACAAATGATCCTAGAGCAACTCCCGTAACTCTATCAACTAAAGAATTGGAACAGAAATATCCCTATGATTATGATACACTCGTTAAAAAATGCCGGGAACGATATTCCGATTTTGTGCTTAATCAAAACTTCCACAATTTAAGAAAGCCATGTTTTGACAACCCCAAATACTGCCTTAAGTTATATCCCAACTTCAGAAAAACTGGCGATCCAAAGATATACTATAGCAGCGCCATACTTGAGAGACTAGATAAATTCTATACTAAGAGTAATGGATAAGAATTCAACAAAACATTATTGCTCTAATTGTCAGACTGAACTTTCAGGATCGGATGAAAAGTGTTTTAATTGTGGATCTAAAATTAAAGAAGTAAGAATGTTTTTACAAGACAAGTTTACGATTCATAACGAAATTAGAACAAAGTCTAAAAGGAGGTTATTAGGCAAAGATAAAGTTATACGAGAAGAAAAAATTGGGGACGATTATCATAAGAAATCTAAGAAATGGAACTTTCTACACAGAATTATAGATCGTTTAAACGACAGATATTATGAATTAATTACAGACGGTGAAACGGGTGATATACTTAAGAAGACAGACGAAAAACTTAGCCAACATCAAGGTCACGGCTCTGCAAAGTATAAGAAAAGAACATGATTTGCTCTTTTTTATACTGTCTTATTTGTCTCATTTTAGGTTCCAGACGTGTATGTCCCGCCAAATCCCTTAGGTTCCTCTTAGACCTGTCCACTATACTCAAAGATCCCTTTGTTACTCGATACGTTTACCCATAAAAATGAGAGTGTTCAAAATAATGGCCTGGTGGGTGAAAAACTCCGAAAGAGTGATTTTTTTAAGCCCTTCGATTCGAAGGTAAAATATAAGTACAATTTCACTTCCCCAATCCATATGTTATACTAATCATCATGAAAAAGTCCCAAAAAGGTATAATACTTTTCATTATCCTGTTTATATTTATCTACATCTTATCTACTCTTTTAGTCTCTATACTTACTAGCACTAATTATCTGGCCACTATTCTAAATTCCCTAGCCCTCTCTCCTATTACTATTTTAGGTAATGTCTTTGCTACATTATTCTCTTTTCTTGGGATACTCTTACTTCTGTCCTATATTGAACTGAATAGGGCTAAACATGCATATAATAGTGCAAGAAATAGAAAGGACTTCATTAAAGATGGTGAAGTAGTTTGTTTTGAAGGGACAATACAAACGAAAAGAGGATGGGCACCTTTAACTTCCCCTATTTCAAAAGATCCTTGTGTTCTATATTGCTATGGAAACAAACAGGTTGGAGGGGGTTCTGCTCAAATACCTACAGTAATAAAACCATCTGGAGATATCATACCTCTAAATGGAATACTATCAGGTGTATATGTAGTCCATAAAGAGTATGATCCAACTAAAACAGACCTTAGCCATCTATTCTCTTTTATGTCGGAGAAATGTGACAGCTCAGTAACTGAACAAGACATTCAAACTGCACCATATTTTTATGATTTCTCACCACATACAGACAGAAGAGACACTTTTTCTAGTCATAAAATAATTGGAAGTTTTTCTAAAGAAACTTTCAAGAAGAATGTTTTTACTGAGATATATATCCCTATAGACACATATGGTTGGGTGTTGGGAAAATGGGATGACAAAAATGAAGAATTATCACCTCTTAAATCTACAAATCACATATTTGTAATAGAGAAAGACTACAAAAAACATTTCCTTAAATATATACAAAGATATAGAAGGAACTATCTTGTACAAGCAATCTCTCTCTTTATGTTAAGCTTTATAATAACTGCCGCCCCTCTATTTCTATCAATACTACACAGTTGATTATTATTTGTCTCATTTTAGGTTCCAGACGTGTATGTCCCGCCAAACTTGTTTTGTTCCAATTAGACCTGTGCACTATGCCCTATAATGTCTTGAAGCTTTTTGATACATAACTTCCATTAACTCAACCATTCTTTTTACAGCTGAGAGAGTTTCAAAAGATTCGGGGTTTTCACTATATACACTATTAACATAATTACTTACCTCCCTCACTATTTCAAAGATTTCATTATCATAATCCCTACTCCAAGACTTCAACCAAGTACGAAGCAATTCATAATCCTCCAAGGTTCCTGAAGAAGAGAACGTTTCCCCTATTAAGAGTTGAGTAGTATCATCAAAACGCTCTTTACCATCCCAAAGAATATCCGTTATCTCCCTTGCCCTCATCCTTCTGATTTCAGTGTCCGCAGCACTCACCTGCTTAGTCAAACTCTTGGTAATCCCTAATCTCCATCTAGGAAAGTATTTAATGTCACCATTGATCTTAACTTTTATGTCCGTTGCAATAGCTCCCGAAGCATTCCCAACGAAATCTCCATCTCCAGCATAATTAATTTCTCCTATTTTTTCCTCATATCTCTCTTTTTCGGGATCCTTTAAAATTAGATTACCAAACAAACCTCTATTTGATAACAGAGCAGGAATCACCTCCCCAGACTTATTTAATATTGGCGCGAAGCTATAAGAAATTTGATTATAGAAGTTCATCTGGCCACTCTTTAAGGCTTCTCCATATAACCTCCAGTATTCTAGAAATAAACCCACTTTTGCTATCGCCCTGTTTTTTAGCAAGAAATCATTCTTATTTTTCTCGCGAGGAAACTCCATAATTCTAACAGGATTAAACTCATCAGAGGCAGATACACATAAGGCCCCATTTAAACCTTTTTTATATCCATATGCGGCTTGGAAATACTCCTCTATTTGTTTTACTTGATCTTTTGTAAAATCTAATATGGGGTTTTCCCCTTTCAGTGTCTCAATGGGATCAGTGGATAAATAATTTAGTTCAGACTCATTAGACATAAATAGGTCTTTAGAGAATTTAATAGCCAAATTATACCAATATTAAAGAAATTAATGAATTCCCGTTTTTCTCATATAGGTACTAGATCTTTATTCTGTTCCAGACGTGTATGTCCCGCCATTTTCAACATGTTCCAACAAGACCCGTCCACTATGTTTTAAAACCCTTATGGGGATTGAGCTATTTTGACTCTAAAAAGGGAAAGTTTCAAAAGTAAGGCCTGGTGTATGAAAAAGAGCAAAAATGGACTGTTTTCTAGGCCCCTCGGTTCGACAGAAGATAATCTACTTATAGAAATTTAAGATTATATTATACGAGAGAACCTATGATGGAAATTAATCTCCTCTTTCTGCAACCCCATCAGTTTCTGAAATCAATCTAATATTCCCTGGTAAAATAGGAAGGGTTTTGTTAAATATTTTGGGAAGGTATTCGCATAAAATCTTACTATTGTGTTCAAGCATAAGTATAGCAATTTTGTAATCTTCTATACTATTTTCGGCATCTAAACATCCCGATACAATTTCTGCAGAGGTAACAACGCAGCCATAGTCACGATTTGTTGTACCTATATCAAAAAAAGTGAAGCAGTTTCCATCTCCAGATAGATATCCAACTTCACCTACTCTTGTTTCATTGCTTTCTACGGTTACACTCTCTTTCGTTATTTTGTTGTCACTGGTTTGATCAAAAAAACGCTCTTGTCTGTCTAATCGAGGAGAACCAATAGCATTAGAATTGTTTTTATCATAGTCAATTACTAAGCTGCTTGTTAAATATGTACCTTCTATATTGGGAGGTGTAAGTCCATAATTAATTTTATAATCTTGTTCCTCTAATTCTTCTAAATCTTTAGTCTTTATGTATTTACTGACTTCGGTAGGTAGTCCTTCTATTTCAGGATTTCCTTTATTGGAAAAGAAATAAATTGAAATTGCTCCTATACATATAATTAACAAAATAATATACCACTTGAGTTTTTTCTTTTTCATAAATATATAAAAGATTTTAGATAATGCTCAATATTCCCATTTTTCAGATGTTCAGGTCAAGTTAATATCTTATTTTGAGACAATCTACTCCCTTTTTTATACTATCTATTTGTCTCATTTTAGGTTGCAGACGTGTATGTCTTATCAAATCCCCATTGTACTAATCAGAACAGTCAATATATATGCTAAAATGAATCAATAATTTTAATTAGTAAAATCATGTATTTATTAAATTTAGCTAGTTTCATATTAGGTTGCATAGCTTTAATACTCCCAATAATTAACCTAGCATACAAAGAAAAAAGCAAAAACGGTAATTGGTCTACTCTCTCTATTCTAAGTATATGTGCTTGTACAATCTCAATATATTTACAGATGGTATACAACAACTATTTAGTTAAAGTTGAAGATTGGTCAGCTTTATTAGATATAACAAATTCTGTTATCTATATCTCAGGAGTTTTAATTTTTATTACATTAATATTGAATTTAATTACCGTATCAATGTACAAAAAGAGAGATTTAGGGAGTAAATAAATATCAATTTTTTTAAGTTTATTTGTTGTTATTGTAAAACAGAATTTATTTTTATTCCCTTTTACCTCATTTTAGGTTCCAGACGTGTATGTCCCGCCATTTTCAACATGTTCCAACAAGACCCGTACACTATCTTTTAAAACCCTTATGGGGATTGAGTTATTTTGACCTCAAAAAGAGAAATTCTCAAAAGTAAGGCCTGGTGTATGAAAAGTGTCTAAAAAGAGATGTTTTTTAGGCCCTTCGGTTCGAAGGAAAAAGCCTTATGTACTAGCAATAATCATGATGTTACTTCCCTTTCATTAATTGTTTGAATCATAATTATCTTCTATATGTGGAACATACATTTTAATCTGGTTCTTTTGTAACTTATCTATATTATCTTCACTTGCATACACCTTAAACTTAAACTGTCCTAAAGCACTATAGTTAGACAACCTCTTATCTTTTAAATCATTCATCAAAATATTATACAACTCCCCCAAGTTAATACTCTGTTTCATTTTAGTGTGTATGTATATATAGCCAGTGTCTTCATCCTCCTCTATAACAACATCTTCTGTAAATACATCGTAATATATAGCCTCAACCTGAACTAAATCCCCTAAAGAGTCATCAACTATATAATCGTAGGCAAGATTAGACAAAACAGTATCTTCTTTCATCTCGAATGTTTCTCTCTTAACCGAGCTCTCTACATGTACAGGAGCTTCAGAGGACACTGTCATTTTACTAAACTCAAATACGGATATCCCTGCCCCTATCCCAAATCCTACTAAACAAGATATAAACAAAATGAAAAGTTTTTGCCAATTGCTTCTATGGTTAATAATAAAGTTATAAAGGATATACAGCAGAGATATGGTAAAAACTATTGTTGACAGTAAGAATATTATTGCCCCTATAAATGTTACCCCCTTAAATATTGTAACAATCCCTACTAATACAGAAGCTACAGATCCAAATAGTAAGAATATTATTGGTAAGGATATAAACACAGTAAAACACTTAATAAAGAAAAGAGCTACTTTGCCAATAAAGGAAAATAAACCGAAGTCATATCTTTTTATTTCTACCTTTCTAACTTTTTTATCAGTTATTTCCTCTTTAACCCCTTTGTCTTTCTTTTTGTCCATCTTACTATCCTCACTTTTAGCACTTTCAAACTTATCTAAAAATCTCACTTTATAGATATATACAAAGGAAACAACAGCGACAACCATATATACAACCTCTGTAATTAATCTCCACATAGAAATAAAAAGGTTAGATATGTTTGTATTTATATTCATAAACACATCACTCCCTAATCTAAATAGATGTGCGAAAGGAATATGTAGTAAAAGAAGAACTAAGAAAAGGATAAACATTTCAAATCCAAACCTTAGTAAAGATTTAAAGGTCATATTTTCAAACATATTAAATGTTCTACCTACAATATCCGTTATTTCGTTAACAAGATCATTGAATGTATATTTCCTATCTTTATCTAACTCTAACTGAGGTATATCTCCATTCATTAAGTCATCTAAGGAACAATTAAAGATTTTACACATGGAGAGCATTTTCTCCGTTTCAGGGAATGCACCTCCTGACTCCCATTTAGATACAGCCTGCCTAGAGACATCTAGTTTAAATCCTAATTCTTCCTGAGAAAGTTTCTTTTGTTTCCTAAGATATTCTAAATTCTTCCTAAAACTCATAATAATATTACTTTTATTTTAAATTATTGCTCAATTGTACTACCTACTTCACAGCTGCAACCACCAGCTTACGGTTGTTTGTGTAAACTTCGGGTTGCCATTAACTCATTTTACTTATAATTATGTCAGATTGAAAGATATTATAGAAAATATAGTAAATTAGTATCTACTAGTTATATTGTTACTTATATGAAGATAATTATTAGAAAAACAGGGCACTTCCTCTCCCTTTTTATACTGTCTTATTTGTCTCATTTTAGGTTCCAGACGTGTATGTCCCGCCACATTTGAGTTGTTCCAATCAGGCATGTTTATAACCCCAAAGAGAACTTGCTTTTTATTCTCAAATGGAACAATATTAATAATACCTTAAGTTATAAAAAATATTCTTTCTCATGGATAAGAAGAAAAAGACTTCAACAATAATAGCCATTTTAATCCTCCTCCTATTAATAACTGGAGGTTATTTTTTATTCTTCAATAAAAATTCAGAAG
>CAYRDH010000025.1:0-10026 GCA_964423025.1 uncultured Candidatus Saccharibacteria bacterium
TTAATTACAGTTTTAATTATTATCTATTTGTCTGCTCTATTGTAGCATTTATTGTTGTTTCTGCATCCTTTAATGCTGAATCTACATCACTTCTGTTTTCAATAATATCTGTTATTGCTGTGTTTATAGCTGTGTTTACAACTGCTTCATCCCCCCAAGGGTAAGATCGCATGTAGGGAGCCATTTGTGCAATTGCAGAAACATATGGTTTCCCTTTCATCTCACTGTTAAGTTCAACAAGAGAATAAGGTTCCCCGAATGCCCTTATCTGAGAAGCGTTGGAATACAATTTCATTTGTTGTTCTTTCTGGGCAAGGAAGTCTATGAACTTCCATGCAGCTAGTGGGCTGTCGCTGGTTCTGTTTACAGCATCTCCCCAGTAAGTTGCATAGTAGATATCCTCCTCATTGGCTAATAACTGAGGCAAGGGAGCTGTGTTAAATTCTACACTTGGTGCCGCCTGAATTATGTCAAATGCCCTCCAGCTAGGAGCAATCATCATTGCAAGGTCTTCGGCGAAGAACATCTCGAGGTCACTTCTAAGAGTTGGTGACCACAGAGCGTTGTCTCCTTTTGCAAAGTTAGTGTAGGTCTCTAACACTCTCTGGATCCTTGGAGTATTTAGAGATATTTGTGTCCTAGTCTGGCCCATTACTTGGATATCTTCTAGGGCGAGCATATATGCCAAAATTTCTGCAGAGTGCATTATGTTTCTAGATGTTCCAATTGCGAGTCCAGCCTGAATAATCCTTCCACTAGCATCTCTTTTAGTTAAGTCCCTTGCTAATTCGAAGAAACTATCCCAATCCTCTGGAGGTTCAGTAACACCTTCTTCTGCGAGTAATTGCTTATTGTAAAAAACCATTAATCCGTCTATCTCTAAGGGGATAGCATAGATGTTCCCATTCTTTGCTGTGAAGTCGTTTAAAGCAGTTGGGTAGAATTTCTCTTGGTATTCTTCTGCACTCATTATTTCTGCAGGCATAGGTGCTAAATAGAGATAATATTTAGGAGTCCAAGTGTTATGTATTCTAAAGATATCTGGAGCTGGTTCTTCGGTTCCCGTTGCTTGTTGGAGTCTAGTAAATAACCTAGATTCGTAGTTAGAGAATGTCTGTTGAGAATACTCTATTTTAATATTAGGGTTGGCAGCTTCGAACTCATCTATTAGTGGTTGAATTACGGAAGGTGGTTCCCATAGTCCCCAATAAGTGAGGGTCACAGAAGTTTGTTCTTCTGGATTTTGACTAGACTCTCCAGAGGTACCTTTCAGCAAAAACAGTATTATTGTAGCTATTAGTAATATTACAACTACAATCCCTACAATTATTAAAGTTTTTTTCTGCTTCTCTTCCATTTTAAACTTCTGTTAATTAATCTAAGTTTCTCCTAAATTCTTCTTTCCGCAACCACTATTAGTCTTTTAGAGCCTATTCCTAATGGCCAGCAGGTCATCAGGGTTATAGTTTCTTTACTCTGTATAGGTTGTAAGATAGTAAAGTCAGTTGGCTCAACAATTTTCTTGTTCCTTACTGTATATTCTAGTACGTTATCATCTCTGGTTACAACTATTTTTTGCCCAATATCTATATCGTTTAAGCGAGAGAATATAGTCTCTGGTAAATCTTTGTGCCTACTAAAGAAGGATTCTACAGCACTATGTCCATAGATAAAGGAATTCCCACCATCTCCTGGTAGAGGAGTCCCTCTAAAATGTGCAACGCCACTTTTAAGATATTGGTTGTAAATAGTCTCGTTCGTACTGTCTACATTTGGGGATATTTTTATATCTTTGATTCCAACACTATCTATCGTTATGAACATATCTTTTTTGTAATCCTTATTAATCTCAATCAGCTTTTGTGTTTTAGTTGTAGGGTCATAAGAATATCTCCCTGACATATCAATATCCCCAACCTGCTGGGACAAGTTTGCAAAATAACTCTGTCCAGGATCGTAATAGGCTAATTCCTCTTCAATGAATTTCTTGTAAGATTCGGGCACAGGTTCAACTTTCACCTCTGTTCGTTTCTGCTCAACAACACCCTCGACATAAGACTTTGTTAGTGGGATTACCTGGCTAGCTACAATAATGAGGCCTGTTGTAGCCAAAACAACGGAAACAATAATCCTTGTCTTTTTTACTTTTTTCTCACTATGTGTAGAAACATTCCAGCTGTTTTCCATATATCGCTAATATAACAGATTTCGAGCTAGAGATGAAATAGAGGGTAGCAAAGATTTGCGCAGTTTGCTAAAATCAGTCTGTTATGGAAAAGAGAGATTACTATGAAGTCTTAGGAGTGAAAAAAGACGCTACAAAAGAAGAATTGAAGAAGGCTTACAGGAAACTAGTTAAGAAGTATCATCCGGATGTTAATAAGGAAGGTGACGCTGAAGAGAAGTTCAAGGAGGTTCAAGAGGCTTACGAAACACTCTCTGACGAGAGTAAAAGGTCTGCGTACGATCAATATGGTCATGCTGGAACCGCGGGTTTCAATCCAGGTGCTGGGAATGGTGGTTACAGTTATTCTCAGCAGGGGGTACCTTTTGACATGGGAGATATTTTCAATACCTTCTTTGGAGGGGGTGGGGATTTCGGAAGTGGTTTTGGTTTTGACTTCTCTCAGGGAGCTGGTGGCGGTAGAAGAGGCGGACCAAAGGAGGATGTAGGGGCAGATATCAGGTACAGAGTAAGGGTCAGTTTTGATGAAGCCATGAGGGGTGGTGAATATAAGATTAAGATAAAGAGGGATGTCCCATGTGACAAGTGTGAAGGAACTGGTAGTGAAGATGGAAAGACAAAAGAATGTCCGGTGTGTGAGGGTTCTGGACAGGAAAGACAAGTTAGGAATACAATCCTTGGCCAGATGGCGGTAATGTCTACTTGTTCTAATTGTGGTGGGACAGGGAAGGTTGTGGAGAACTCATGTTCTAAGTGTAAAGGAACTGGAATATTAGAGAAGGAAGAAGAGTTAACAATTAAAATTCCCGCAGGGGCATATGATGGAATGATTCTCAGGTTTAGAGGAGGAGGGAATGCTGGAAGAAATGGAGGAACTCCAGGGGATTTATATATTGAAATAGAGGTTGAGGCCTCGGCTAAGTTTGACAGAAGGGGTAACGACATATATTCCCAGGAATCTATACCTGTCCATATTGCTGTTTTAGGAGGGACTATAGATGTTGAGACAATATTTAAAGAAGTTAAACTAAAGATTCCAAAGGGGACACAGCCGGGGACAATATTCAAGCTAAAAGGAAAAGGATGTCCTGTTTTGAACCAAGAGGGTAAGAGAGGAGACCACTATGTCCGTGTGGATGTTGATATCCCTACAAGATTGAGTAAAAAGGAGAAGAAGCTTTGGGAGGAGATAGGAGAGTAAGGTAAAGGAGAGAGGAGAGAGGAGAGAAGGGAGGAGGGAATACCTTTAGCTTGTTCGAAAGCCTTTGTATGACAATAACTATATGACTTTTCCACATTGTTTTTAATATTCTATGGGGTGTACAGAGGATATAGTCCCAGAGACGATCTTCTATCCTAACTTTTCTATTTGAAAACTCCATGAGAATATTGTAATCTGTTAGATAATGAAAAAGGCTGTCCGCATAAGACCTACAATTTTTCTTCTTTTTATTCTTGTGATATCGCTATCTTCATTCTTTGCAATAAACAAAATCTTTGCACAAGGAACTACCCAAGTACTAGTACTAGGTAATGCCAAAGCACTCAATACATCCAACCTAATATTCTTTACCTCTGAAATATATGGTGCAAATGTTGTTATAAGTGATCCAAATCCAGAGGATTTCAACAAAAGAACAATCTCAGGATATGCATGGTCACAAGATCTTGGTTGGATAGAATTTACCGCAGGAACAACTCCAGGGGTATTTGTGGATTATGATACAGGAGCTGTAACAGGTTCTGCCCATGTAATGAACACAGGAAATGTCCTAGATTTTGACAACTATGGGAGTAATACTGTTATTAATCCTACAACAGGAATATTCTCAGGCTACGTTTGGTCGCAAGATATTGGGTGGATATCATTCGACGAGGAGGGTGAGGAGGTATATGTCAAAGAGTCAGTCCCTCCAAATAATCCTTCTGAAGTAACAGGATTCACTGATGATAGCAAGACAAAGAACATAACATCTTCCTCAGAATTAGTTTACAATCATACAGCTCCACACTTTGAATGGGACGAGCCAATAGATCTGACAGGAACTTCTGGATATTCTCCAAGTGGAATATATGGGTATTGGGTCTATTGGGGAACAAGCCCTACAGCACTTCCAAGTAGTTCCGGGACCTTTCAAGAGGAAAGTTACTTTACAGGGTCAGTGACTGAAAACGAAACCTACTACCTTCGTATTCAAACCGTAGATAATCACGGTAATGTATATACTAATGTAACCCAGGACTATACCTTCTTTGAATATAATTCTGATTTAATCAATCCAACCAATGTATCATACATTCTAACGCCTAGGGAGAGTTTTGGGAATGTAGATGATATGTTCTTTAATTGGCCAAGTGCTGCTGGCGTTACCAGTTCTGACACAAATGGAATTTTAGGTTGGCAGTACAGTATCAATGATGTAAGTAGCTGGACAGGGCCAGAAACAAGTGAGAGGTTTGATTTAGAGTATCTGCCATTTGAAGCCTCGGAATACACACACTACTTAACCCAAGAAAAAGACTCAAGCAATATTTTTATTGGAAACAACATTATATATTTCAGAACCATAGACAACGCAGGAAACTTTAGTAGTTATGTTACTGGAGGAATAGTATACGGGGGTCAGGCACCTGCATTTTCGGTAGGCGCTGGTGTAACTATAACCCCCCAGGAGAGTGAATCTAATGAGTTCGCTCTGAGTTGGCCTCCTGCTACACCTGCAGAAGGAAGGAGTATAGCAGGCTACTACTATATGGTAAATACTCAGCCATCTACCTCATACGATACTTTAACAAGTAATAGTACAATGTATGTGCCTGTCTCGGGGACATCAGTAAGTACAAGAATGCTAAGAGGTGCAGTAAAAGGTCTTAACACAGTATATGTTGTAGCTGTAGACGATCAAGATGGTTACTCTCCTAGCAACTATATATCAGGGACCTTTACTTTAGACAGTTCTTTCCCTGACCCCGTAAGAAACTTCTCGTTATCAGATGTTTCAATAAAAGGAGCTGAATTATGGAGAGCGTCTCTTAACTGGGATGTTCCAAATTACAAAGGAGCAGGGGAGTTAGAATATACAATCCAAAGAAGTGTGGATGGAAAATCATGGACAACAATAGATACAACAACAGGAACATCATATACAGATACGGTTCCATCCAGTAGGATCTACTACTACCAAATAGGTACATCAGACTCTACAGATTCAAGTAAAGCAAGTCCAACTTATTCTGCTGTAGAATCCATTATGGTTCAAGGTAGATACACAGAACCGGCAGAATTAACCTCAGGGATTATAATGCAAAACGTAAGCACGAGACATGCAACAATATTGTGGACAACAAACAGAAAGAGTGATACTAAGATAGCATATGGTAAAGCATCTGGGGATTACTTTGATGAGGAAGCATACAATTCCAAACAGGTAACAGACCACTCGATCCAACTTAGTAATTTAGAACCAGACACGACATACTACTTTAAAGCTAGGTGGACAGACGAAGATGGCAATACTGGAGAGAGTCATGAGATATCATTTAGAACAGAAAGAACTCCTCAGGTCTATGAAACTAATGTAGACAGGGTAGGCTTAGACTATGCAATGATATCCTTTGAAGTATATGGTGCGACAAAGGCAACAATCCTTTACGGAAAAAACCTCAACTATACTGCATTAGCAGAGATTAACACATCTCCTGCAAGAAGTTCGTACTCTCTGCTCCTAGATGAACTTGATGACGGCTCAACATACTACTACAAGATACAGCTAACTGACATAGATGGATACATATACGACTCAATTGAAAACAGGACATTTACGACACCCCCAAGACCACAAATATCTAATGTCAGAATACAGGAGTTAAAAGAAGTCCCAAGTCCCACAGTAGTATTTAGCTGGGACACCAACACAGAAGTAAACTCCATAGTTACATACAGACAAGATTCAGAGGGAGCCAAAACCATGGACCAAATAGAAATAGAGTACAAAAAAGGACTTCATGAAATGGAGATTTCAGGTTTAATACCCGAAACTCCCTATGTTGGGTACGTTGAAGGTGTAGACCAACTTGGAAACAGGGCCACCTCAGAACAGATTAGATTTACGACAGCAACTGACACAAGACCACCTAAAATATTCAACGTTATGGTAGAAGAAGATCTACTTAGTAGATCAGCACAATCAGACAGGACAAGAAGTGCTCAATTCATAGTAAGTTGGGAAACCGATGAACCAGCAACAAGCAGAATTGAATTTGGAGAAGGAGGAGCAGGAGTATACACCTCTAGCACAAAAGTAGATCAAGAATTAAGGACGAAACACTTGGTTATTGTATCAGGACTAACACCATCCAAGGTATATAGCTTGCAAATTCTCTCTTCCGACCCATCAGAGAATGTTGGAAGATACGGTCCTATTGTAGCTATAACTCCTAGATCAGCAAGTACAGTATTAGAGACAGTTTTGGGTACAATATCTGACATATTCAAAGTATTCTGATGAAAAACAAAGACAATATACAGATTAGAAACATAAACAAAAGCTTCCCCATTGGAGGTAAAAGAAAAAACAAAGTTCTTAAAGACGTAAATCTCGAAATTCAAGAAGGTGAATTTATAACAATATTCGGACCATCAGGATGTGGGAAAAGTACACTCCTTCACACCATAATGGGGATAGAAAGACCAGACTCAGGTAAAGTACAAATACTAGGCAAAAGTATTTGGGATATGGATGCCGACCAAAGAGCAGACTTTAGAAAACAAAATATCGGAGTAGTATTCCAACAACAAAACTGGATTAAATCACTCTCTGTTTTAGAAAACGTAGCCCTCAGCACCCAACTCCTAGGATACAACCAACAAGAGTCACTCCAAAAAGCACACGAAGCTATACAGAAAATGAACATGACCAGATTTGAAAACTTCGTCCCAACAGAACTGTCCTCAGGAGAGCAACAAAAAATAGGTTTAGCAAGAGCTCTTGTATTAAACCCTAAAATCGTAATAGCAGATGAGCCCACAGGAAACCTAGACACAGAAAATGGAGATGAGATACTACGTAAACTAAAAAAACTAGCTAAAGAAGGAACTACTGTAATTCTGGTTACACATAACCCCGAACATCTTGGTTACTCCGACACGGTTGCCATAATGAAAGATGGATATCTAATAGAGAAAATCCAAGGCGGAAAGGATATATACAAAAAAATAAAAGAAAAACTTGAAAAATCAGACATGCAAGAAAGTGGTTATATCGTAATGGAAAAAGATTTTAAAAAAGAGGACGATTCAGAAAAAGATTACCCTAAAGAATCTCTTTGGGAGAAAATAAGGATATTTTTCTTTTTAATATTTACCTTCTTTATAGAATCAGGGGTACTAATGGCAACAAAGATTCTTTCTAAAATATCTCCCGAGAAAGCAGAAAATTTAAGAATGAAAGCATCTATCTTTGTACATAACCTTGAAAACGGTAGTAAAGAAACTAAAAGTATAAGCAGTATAGATTTAACAGAACTATCCTTTAAAAATTTACTCTACAAAAGATTTAGAACGGTGGTTACAATAGCGGGTGTTGCACTAGGTACTGGATTTGTAATACTACTTCTTTCTCTGGGCTATGGTTTAGAGAGATTGGTAGTAGAACAAATAACAGAGGCTAAGGATCTTAATCAAATGGATGTATATCCAAAAGTAGGCAGCCAATTAAGTTTAGATGGCAATCTAATAGATAAAATAGAGAGTTTGTCTGGGATAGTCACAATATATAAAATTAAAAATGTAGCAGGTAGGGTAGATTATCTTGGTTCTACTTCAGACTTAGTAGTATATGGGATAGAGGATGGGTATTTAGAAAGCACTAAAGTTAGGAAATTGAAAGGTGAGTATTTCAATGAGAAATCTGTCCTTCCAGAGATAATAGTAAACAAGGAATATGTAAATCTTTTTGGACTTAAAGAGGAGGAGATAATAGGTGAGGAGTTAGAGGTTGTGATAATAGAAAAGAACCCAGAGGAAGAGATGGAGAATAATTTACTTAAAGGTATTGTTATAAGCGTAGTAGAGGATGAGTTTCCTCCTGTTGCATACGTAAAACTAAATGAGCTTAATGAATTTACAACGGAGGATTATTCCCAAGCCACAGTTGTAGTTTCAGGAGAGAACTCTCTTAAGAAAGTAAGGGGTGAGGTAGAGGCGTTGGGTTTGGAGACCTTTTCGGTTATGGATACCATAGAGGAGGTAGAGACTCTGTTTAATTATATTAGATATGCTTTGTTAATTTTTGGCATTATGGCATTTACTATAGCATTCCTAGGTATGATAAATACATTGGTAGTATCTCTTTTGGAAAGAACAAGGGAGATAGGTTTGATGAAGATAATTGGTATGAAAAGAAATGAGGTAAGAGCACTGTTTATAACAGAGTCCATGTTTATAGGATTTCTTGGAGGGATATTAGGCATATTATTTGGGTATTTTGCTGGTTATGTAGTTTCTTTCATAGTGTATCTTTTCTCTATGTCTAGGGGGGTAGGATATATCCAAATTTCCTTTATACCTCTCTCTCTAATTATTTTGGTAATACTCTCTACAACCCTGCTTGGTTTCTTTACAGGTTTGTATCCTGCTAAGAGGGCAGTTAAAATGGATCCTTTAGACGCCTTGAGATATGAATAATTTTATATTATATTAAAGCATGAAATTAAATAGATTAGAAATATTAATATTAGTACTAATATCTGTAATAGGAATAGGTACTTTTGTAGTATCTAGTACATTAGCAGAGCAGTCAGTGGGTAGTCCTGAATCAGGAGAGGATTCTATACTTAAGGAAACATACAATACATTGGTAGGATTAGGTTATGGTAGTGAGGTGGGGAGTAATGGGCCAATATGGAATAGAATAATATCTTCTTCTACTTGGGTACCAGATGGAGGTGTAACAGAGGGAGATGTAAAAGCTGGTGTAAGTTTCTATGAGGGTACTAGAACATTAAAGACAGGGAGTATGAAGTTAATAGACTGGGAGAAACAATCTCTTTTACAAATGGATAATAGAGATCTTACAGACTATGGAGAAACAAGTAGTTGGGTAAAAACAAACACAACCCCTGAGGTTTGGTATGATGAAGTAACGGGTTTGTATTGGAGTGCTGTACAGGGAAGTTTTACAAATGAGTTTAACAGATCTTTATGTGGTTTTTACTCAACGATTCCTAGAGGGAATTATAATGGTGGGGATGTTGCTAATTGTGGAAATGCTATAGAAACGTGTGCAACTCTTTCTCTAGATGCAAATGGAGATGGTACAGATAACACTAATTGGTATTTACCGTCTCAATTAGAACTAATGCAGGCATATGTTAATGGGATATATAAGAAGACAAGTACAGCTTGGGTGGGGACTTCATATCATTGGTCCAGTACTGAGTATAGTAGTACTTACGCATGGCACACTTCTCTGCGCACTGGCTATACGAACGCTAATACTAAGACTCTTAGTTATTCAGTACGTTGCGTCCTAAGGGATTTATAATATGAATGGGTACTGGTGTAAATCCAGTACCCATACTAAATTATTTAAAATTTAAAATTTGTTCTTGCTATTACCATCTAAATATGGAATTATATATCTATGCAAGATCTTACACTCTCAACCTGAAATGGGCTATGGTTTGTAAGGGAGGCATACTTATATAATCCTACTTGCTATACCCATAGGGTATTTGGATACAAAAGGTCTTTTACACAGTATCAGGTCTTTGGTGGTTAGATTAAAAAATTAGCAAGTCTTTAAAATTTTGGTCCAGTACTGAGTATAGTAGTACTAACG
>CAYRDH010000026.1:0-1526 GCA_964423025.1 uncultured Candidatus Saccharibacteria bacterium
TTACTTTTAGAAAATTTCCTCCAGACAAACACTCTCCATAGTAACTATCCCAACCCTTTCCAACAATTTCCCCATCTCCTACTGACACGACCTTTTCTTTAGTGGCTCCAAAATCTATTCCAGTATGTGGATTCTGAAATTCTGTGTCTCCATACCACTGTGTTACACCAAGTATCTTGTTGAAGGGGAAGGAGAATGGCCTCGGGGCATCTTCGCTAGATGAAATATCTTCAATGTCTTTTGGATTTAGAGAAAGTTCAGTCTTATGGTCAAAGAAGATATTGTATTTTTTGTTTATTATTCTGTAAGTATGTGTAAGTTTCAAGCTATCCTTATTTTTTGTATATCCTGCTACCAATTTAAAGCTATCCCCATTTGTAGAAAACGATCTTATGGGGATATCTAAACCGTTCTGGTTTAACCTAAAAAACATATGTGGTCGGATTGTAATAACTTCACTCCTTAAAAATTTTTCATTGCATCTAAACCAACTTTTCGGTTTGAGGATGTCAAAAACACAATCATAACTATCTACTTGGATATTTACCTCTCTTTTTATTTCCCCCTCAAGGTAGAGAGAATATTCATTTGAAAAAGGGTAAAGTTCTTCCTTCAAAATTTCTATTTTACTTTCTTTACAAAAAACTATTTCAAAAGAATTGTCTTTTTTGTAGTACTTAAACTTACATAAAATATCTTTATCTGTTTCATTCTCAATCTTAGTTATTCCAAGAACAGAGGAATTTTTAATATTCCAGTTATAATCTTCTTCTTGCACACTAGGTTTTGTTGAGATAATAGGTTTAGAAGGTGAGTTTGAAGGGGGATTCTTTCTGGCTTCTGGAGTAGAGTCCTTAACTTCATCTGTTTCCTTGTTGTTTTCTTTTACAGAACTCTCTTTCTCAGTTGGTTTTTCTTCTTCATTTACGGAACTTTCTTCCTCTTTAATCTCTTCTTCAGTTTCTTCAGCCTCTACCTCCTCTTCTCCTTCGTCTTCTTGGGGAGGGTTATTGTATTCATCTAACATATCTAAAACCGAAGTTGGAATCTCTTTATTCAAACCAAAGACAAAGGTATCTGTTCTGTTGTGGTAATACCCTTCGAAAGTATCTTTAGGCTCGTACCTAATCTCCCAGAAATATATTCTGTTATCTACAAAACCCCAAGTAAATTCTTCATCGCTACCTACAGGGATATTAAACCTTACATCATCCAAATTTCCATTAAGATATGTCGCGTGTTGGTAAACATATTCAGTATTTGGATCTGTATTTTCCCATTTAAAGTTTACAACCCTATCCTCTAGTATCTCTCCGTTATATGGGCTAATTAATTTTACTTCTGCAAAGGCAATATCCTTAAGTAGAGTCAAAAACAGAAGAGTAAAACAGACCTTTAGGAAATATTTGAGCATATATATCCTAATATATAGGGGTAGAATTAAATTTTTCTTAATTAGAACAAAATGATATATAATCAAAGGATTACTTTTGACAAGAAAACATGCTTAACATACTAAAAAACTT
>CAYRDH010000026.1:1626-7364 GCA_964423025.1 uncultured Candidatus Saccharibacteria bacterium
ATTGACGAAGCCAGAACCCCTTTAATTATTTCAACCAGTTCAGATACAGCCAATGACCTTTACAAAAGATTTGCTTCTTTAGTTAAATCCCTTCAACCAGAAAAAGATTACATCGTGGACGAAAAAGCTAAAGCAGTTTCTTTAACTGAAGAAGGTATAGATTCTGTAGAGAAAAGCTTAGGAGTAGACAATATCTATGAGAATGGACAATTAGCTTACCACCTAGACAACGCCCTTAAGGCTAAGGAGTTATACCAAAGAGATGACGAATACCTTGTTCGTAACGGTGAAGTTTTAATCGTAGATGAATTTACCGGTCGTGCTATGGATGGAAGAAGATACAGCGAAGGACTTCACCAAGCAATTGAGGCAAAAGAGGGAGTAGAGGTTAAGAAAGAGTCCAAGACAATGGCAACAATAACCTTGCAGAACTTCTTTAGGCTTTACCATTTCCTCTCTGGAATGACAGCTACAGCATTAACAGAAGCAGAAGAGTTTGCATCTATCTACAATCTAGATACCATAGTTGTTCCAACTAACAAACCGGTAATTAGAAAAGACCACAACGATGTTGTTTACAGAACAGTGATGGGTAAGTTCCAAGCAATTGTTGAAGATGTAAAAGAACATCATGAAAAAGGACAACCAATACTACTAGGAACCACATCAGTAGAGAAGTCAGAAGTGCTTTCTAAGATGCTTTCTAAGGAGGGAGTTAAACACAACGTCCTGAATGCCAAATACCATGAAATGGAGGCTAAGATAGTCTCTGAGGCTGGTAGAATAGGTGCTGTAACCATTGCTACTAACATGGCCGGTAGAGGAACAGACATTGCACTAGAAGAAGGAGTAAAAGAATTGGGAGGTCTTTATGTTATCGGTTCTGAAAGACACGAATCCAGGAGAATAGACAACCAGTTAAGAGGAAGATCTGGAAGACAGGGAGACCCAGGAGAATCCCGCTTCTATGTTTCTTTTGAAGATGAACTAATGAGACTCTTTGGTGGAGAAAGAATGCAGATGTTAATGTCCCAAGTAGGGCTAGATGATGGAGTCCCAATAACCTCTGGTATTCTTGGTAGAACAATTGAGAATGCTCAGAAGAAAGTAGAGTCACACAACTATGACATCAGAAAAAGACTTGTAGATTACGACGACGTCTTAAACCAGCAAAGGGAAATAATCTACACATTAAGAAAGAAAATATTAGAGGCAGAGAGTAGCAAGAAAATCCCAGCATCTAAATTAGATCTTAAGAAAGAATTAAAGACAGTTAAAGATTTAGACGTAGAGAGCTTGCAAGACTCCCTAGATGGATTCTCACTAGCAAGGGAAGATACTTGGAAGATCCAGGAGTTATCTGACATAACATATCCTCTTTCTCCTTTAGAGAAGTGGATACTCAAGAAAGTTCTTGAACATCTAGATTTCCTTGTTGCTTCTCAGCTTCAAGATGACATGAAGATAGACAATATAGAAGAAAGGAAGCTATATATCCAGATAGAAAACTTACTTACCTCAGAATTGTTATCCCAAGCGGTCAAGGAATTAGGATACAAAGACACAACAGAAATGTTTAGGGAGATGTATGAGCTACAAGAGGTAGAAAGAATGGAACTCCTAAAGAGAGTAATACTTGTCTCCTTCATGATACATATCTACTCCATAGGTTTAGAACCAATGCAACAGTTGTCTAAATACCTAATACTCCAGTCTTTCGACAGATTCTGGATGGAACATCTAGACACTATGACCGACCTTAGGGAGGGAATATCATTGAGGAATCTTGCACAAAGAGACCCTCTAGTAGAATACAAAAATGAAGGTTTTAATATGTTCGAAGAAATGTTAAGAAAGATAGATGAGTTTGTTGTAACAAGGTTTTTCAAGGTAAGGTTAGTTAGAAATGAGAACCAGACTCCACAGAGAGTAGATTCTAATAAGGACACAAGACCAGGTAATACAACGAAGCAAAAAACTATTAAAAAGAGCAATAAAGTTGGACGAAATGACCCCTGTCCTTGTGGTAGTGGGAAAAAATACAAGAAATGTTGCTACCCCAAATATGGCTAAATTCCTTTTTCTATGGGTTTATTGACACACTATAGTCCCTATATTATCCTAAATAAACACTATTTATAGCTATTATATGGCAGATTCAAAGAAAGAAAACAAAAAAGAGGAGTTAATCACACCAAGGAAAAGCGTCCATGTAATCTTTCTCTCTTGTCCTCACTGTGGTACTGAAAAAGACCACATAGAGATGTGCGAGGAATGCGGAGAGCCAATGAGAGTCATAGATGTTGTTGAGAAATATGGAGAAGATGCAGAAAGATTCCTTAAGAGAATGGAGAAAAGAAAGACTGAGAAGAAGGTAGATGTTGATGATGACGATATCAGTATAGATGAGGAGGAGCCAAATATTATCCTAATGGGAGACGAGGATGCATTGAACGGAGATAATGGTATCGATCCTACAGATGATGATGACGGTGGTTTAGGTGTAATATTCCCAGATGCAGACGATGACGAAGATTCCGAAAGAAAAGAAACTGTTGTAGAAGCAGATGATGATCTTACCAAGGCTCTAGAACAACTAGATTCCGAAGAAGATGAAGATCTCACAGCAGAAGACTTCGGATTTGATGATGGTGAGATTCCTACGCTATAATCGTTAATGACAGATTTACAATCCAAAGCTGCTTCCCTTAAGAAAAAATTCCCTAAAGTTGCTGTAGTCGCGGACCAGATGAGTGCTTTTGGTGGCGCAGACAGAGAGATGTTTTCACTTCTACAGCTAGTTCCCCATGCAGATATCTATACAATAGTTTTTGACAAAGATAAATACCAAGATAATTATCCCAACCTAGATAAAAAAGTTCACACCAGCTTTGTGCAAAAGTTATCTAACGTTTTGCCCAAACATTTTTACAGGCACCTTAAAGTTCTTACACCATTTGCCTACGAAAGCTTTGACTTAAGAGGCTATGACCTTGTCTTAAGCATCTCTGCGGGACCTGGGAAAGGTGTAATAACAGGACTAGAGCAGCCACACATCGCTATGGTAATGACACCACCAAGAAGCCTCTGGGACAAAGAATTAAATGTTAGAGGTTCCAAATTCAAAGCCTTATACAAACCTCTCTCCATAATTCTCAATACCTACATGCGAATCTGGGATTGGACAATTTCAAGAAGAGTGGATTACTGGACTGCAAATTCCAAATATATAGCTAGAAAAATTAAAAAGACATACGACAAAGAAGCAACAGTAATATATCCAGGTGTAGAGGCTAAGTACTTTGAGTCTTCCTCTCAAAAAAACAAGAGAGAGATAAGGGAGAAATATAATTTCCCCGAAGAATTCTTACTAGTAGTCTCCCGTCTGTATGACCACAAACGTGTAGATTGGGCAATCCGTGCAGCGATAGAAGCAGGAAAAAATCTTGTAATAGTAGGAGAGGGTCCAGACAGAAAATATTTAGAAAAAGAAGCTAAAGGTCATGACAATATCCAATTCTTGGGATTTGTAAAAGACGACATGGAAGTTAAAACGATATATGAACTAGCAGATGTTTTACTTTTCTGTGGTCTCGAAGATTTTGGCTTAGTTCCTGTAGAAGCAATGGCTTCTGGAACTCCAGTTCTAGGATACCAAGAGGGAGGCTTACTAGAAACTATTAAGGAGGGTGTAACCGGAGAATTCTTTAAAACAGAAGAAAAACTAAAATCTCTCCTTATTAAGTTTGACAAAAGAAGATATAATAAGGAAGAAATTAAGAAATATGCCCAACAATTTTCTGAAGAGAAATTTTTAATTAACTTGAACAACTACCTAAACCAGGTCTATGAACAAGAAAAAGAAAGAGAATAAATCAACAAGGGCAGAGAATATAAAAGTCGCAGTCGTAAGTGAACCACTATTTAAACATGGTGGTGCAGAGATGCATTTAAAATACATTCTTGAAGCTTTTCCAAACAATGAACTTTTTACAGCTTATTATGATGAAGAATTTGTAAAAAAGTTTTTACCAGGAGTAAAAATACATCACTCCTTCATGCAATATCTCCCTTGGAGAGACAAATTCAGACAGTTCTACCTGCTTTTACAACCTTTAGCATACAGATCCTTTAGATTTAAAAACTTTGACATTGTAGTTTCCCTCTCCATAGCTTTCTCTAAATTTGTAAGACCAAGAAAAATAAAACATATAAACATATGTATGTCTCCACCTAAGTTCTTGTGGCAAAAACAAGGTAGAAGCTTAAAGAGCGAAGAGCAACTGGAAGGAATAAATTCTCTTCTCTACAGATTCTATGACTTCTTTACTAATACTTTCTTAGAGAGAATTTGGCAGAGATGGGATAAGAAAGCGGCCAATAGGTGTGACAAAATCGCAGCGATATCTGAAGTCGTTAAGAAAAGAGTTAAGAAATATTACGACTATGATGCAGATGTAATATATCCACCGGTTGAGGTTAGTAAGATTAAGGAAGCTAGAAAAGTTAATAGAAAAGAGAACTGGTTTCTTTACTTAGGTAGGGTCGAAACCTACAAAGGAGTAGATTTGGCTATAAAGGCTTGTCATAGAGCAGGAGTCCCTCTCAAAATAGCAGGTAAGGGAGATCATTTTGATGCTATGAGAGACCTAGTTAAGAGACTCAATGCAAAAGGTTTGGTCAAATTCTTGGGTTTTGTTACAGACGAGGAGAAAATAAATCTTCTTTCTAGGACCAAGGCATTAATATTTCCTGTTAGAGATGAAGATTTTGGAATTGTTCCAGTAGAAGCAAACGCTGCGGGAACCCCAGTCATTGCCTACAAAGAAGGGGGTGTCACAGAAACAATTTCTGAAGATAATCCTAAGTCAGGAATATTTTTTGAAAAGTACACAATTAAGGAACTTGCTAAAATCTTGAAGAATTTCAAATCTGAAAATTACGACCCAGATAACTGTAGAAAACAGGCTAATAATTTTGCATCAGAGATATTTGTATATAAGCTACAAAATTATGTCAAAGATGCCCTACAAGATAATTAAAAGAGTCTCAGATATTATTCTCTCTCTCTTCCTTCTAGTCCTCTTCTCGCCATTTCTTTTGTTGGTCTCTTTTCTAATATGGCTAGGGGATAGGAGTGAGATTTGTGTTAGGGATCCTCTAAGAATCGGTCTAGGTGGGAGAGAATTTCGTATGTACAAATTTAGAACTATGATACCTAATGCACACAGAGAAATTTTAGAGAATCCAGAATACGAAGATTTAAAAAAGAAATGGGAGGGTAATGGTAACAAATTGAAAATAGAGGAAGACATTAGAATTACAAAGATTGGGAGACTGTTAAGAAAAACAGATCTAGATGAATTACCACAACTAGTGAATGTCCTAATGGGACATATGTCCATTGTTGGACCAAGACCAATGTATAAAGATGAAGTAGAAAGACACCTAAAAAACAACCCAGGGGATGAAAAATATCTCAAGAATATTCTCAATGTAAGGCCAGGAATTACAGGTCTTTGGCAAGTTTCTGGGAGAAACGAAATACCATTTGGTAAGAGATTAAAGATGGATGCTGAGTATTCCCGGCAGCAAGACTTTCTATTAGATATGAAAATTCTTCTAAAAACGCCTTACGTAGTTTTAACAAGAAAAGGAGCATATGAGTAAAGATTTGGTTACTGTAATAAAATCTGTGAACTATTCTGAGGCAGATAAAATTCTGACTGTTTTTGGTA